>WSMP01000013.1:0-14276 GCA_013316495.1 Angelakisella sp. | reverse complement strand
GCATCGTGGGCGTCCTGGTGGTGCTCACTAACATCATCGTCCAGGTCCTCAAAAAGCTCACCTGGGACCGGCTCCCCACCAACATCCTGGCCGTCATCGTGGCCATGGGCCTGACCCTGGCGGCGTTCTTCGCCTGGTCCCAGGTCAAGGGCCTGGCCGTGGTATGGTACATGGTGGTGGCCGCCGTTGTGGTGGGCTTTATGGTGGCCTACGCCGCCATGTTTGGCTTTGATAAGCTCAAAGAGGCCATCATGCAGCTTGAAAAGAAAAAGGCGTAAAGCCCCCGGCGGGAAATGCCTCTATTTGGCCCGTAAAGGCCCCCACAAGGGCCGTCAAGGCCGGGAGGGGTAAAGATACCCCCGGCACCGTGACCGGGGGTGTTTTTTCCAATGGAAAAAAGCCGGAGGGGCCTGCTGGCCTCTCCGGCTTTTTATGTTTTTACTGCTGGATGTATTCCGTGCCGCCTATGTTCAAAGATACCGGCTCCCCGGTGCTCCTATCAATCAAGACCTGGAATTTTTCCGTACTTTCCACGCCCATGGCGTTTTGGGCTGTTACGCTGGATTGTATCACATCATAGCCGTCCTCATTGACCCCAAAGGCCCACTTGGATGCGCTGCCAAACTGGGCACTGTCCGGGTGGCTCAGGCACTCCTTGACCAAGAGCTGGACGCTGACCCGGTACTCATCACACTGGGCAGAGGACACATAAAAGCTGGGCACCTGGGCCACCACGGCCCCGTCCACATAGATGTCCTGGTCATCAAAGTAAATGGCCTCAACGGCCTTTGTACCGTTGTCCAGCCACACCACGATGGTCCCGTCCATGCCCCGGTAGTGGTCCGTTTCCACGTCCCTGACATGGTAGGAGGTTTGGCTTTCCCCCTCTTTGAACTGGGTGACCTCTTTGACCTCCAGAACGCCGCAAGCGTCAAACACCTCAAGCAAATCCCGCTCCTGCTGTTCTGTCAGCCCTATTGTTTCCGCCAGCAGGCTTTTGGGCTTTTGCCCTGCCGTGCCGCTGACCCCTGCCGCTATCCCGCCGATGATAGCAATGAGGACAACGGCAAAGATGGCCAGCGGGATGAGGCACCCCCGGCGCTTTTTGGGCTCATTATTTGGCATCCCTCTCTACCTCCTCAAAAATTCTGTTTTCGGTCTTTCTTGACCTTTACAAACCCCATTATATCTGGCCTCTGCCGTGCTGTCAAGCAACAGAGCCTATTTGATAATGACTTGACGGCCATGCAAAGTATAATTACTTTGAAAGGAGGCGCTGCGGATGATTGCGGAGAAAATAAAGGCGTTAAGAGAGGCACGGGGCTGGACACAAGCGGAGCTTGCCCGCCGTATGGGTATCACCCGCAACGGCGTGAACTCCTGGGAGCAAGGACTTTCCATCCCGTCCCCGGCCAGCATCGTGGAGCTGGCAAAGACCTTTTCCGTGTCTACAGACTATCTTCTGGGCCTGGAGCCGTTGGCCAGCATTAACGTGTCCGGCCTGGATGAGCGGGACGTTGCAACACTTGCCATGCTTGCGGACCGGCTGAGGGCCACAAAGGATTAAAAAATTGCCCGGCAAAATTTCTTTTTGCACGGGCTTTTTTCTATCTTGACATTATATACCTTTTGGTATATAATTCGTTTATAAACATCAAAGGAGGCCGCACCTGTGGACAGCAGACTAAAAACAGCCCGCCTTGCACATGACCTGTCACAGTCACAATTAGCCAAGGCCGCTGGCATCAACCTCCAAATGCTCCAGCACTATGAGCAAGGCGTGAGGGACCTGAGTGGTGCCAAGCTGGCCACGCTGCTCAAGCTGTGCAGGGCGCTCCAGTGTTCTTTAGAGGACATCCTGCCAGACGGAGAAACAACGGAGCTATTGAGGCTATACACAGCAGAGCAAGCGGGGTGAACAGCCCCGCTTTTCTTATTTTCTGGAGGTGCTATAAATGAACCACAAAGGAGCCACCCATTTCACACTCAATGACCGGCAGACCCTGGAGCGGATGCTGAGAAAAGGCTTTTCAAAGCCCGCTATTGCGGAGGCCCTGGGCAAGTGTGAACGGTCTATCTACTATGAAATAGGCCGGGGCCTGTGCGTCCAGCGCACCACGGACCTCATTGACGTTGAGGTCTATTGTGCGGACGTGGCACACCGCAAATACAAGGCTTTCCTCAAGGAAAAGGGCAAGGAGCTCAAAATCGGCCATGACCACGCCCTGGTCCAACGGCTGGAGGAGCTCATCATGGTCCAAGGCTTTGCCCCTGGTGCCGCCCTTGCGGAAATCCGAAACAACGGAGAGCATTTTGACACGGAAATCTGTGAGAATACGGTCTATAATTACATCTACCGTGGGGACGTGTTCCTCTTTCTGACCCCGGAGCACCTGCATGACAAAGGCCGCCGCCACTACGCCGCCAAGAGCAAAAAGGAGGCGGCCAGGGCTCCCCGTGGCCAGAGCATCGAAAAGCGCCCGGAGGAGGTCAAGAGCCGGGGCAGTTTTGGGCACTGGGAGATGGACAGCGTTATGGGGTGCAAGGGCTCCAAGCAAGCCCTCCTGGTGCTGACAGAGCGGAGGACCCGCATGGGGATTGTCCTGCTGGTGGAGGACCACACGGCGGCCAGCGTGGTCAAGGCCATCAATAGCCTGGAGCGGCGCTTTGGTAAACTGTTCTATAAACTTTTTAAGAGCATCACCGTTGACAACGGCTGTGAGTTTCAAGACTTCGAGGGCATAGAGATGTCCCACCGGCGCAAGGGCAAGCGGACTATTGTGTTTTTCTGCCACCCGTACAGCGCCTATGAGCGGGGCAGCAATGAGAACATGAACCGGCTGATTAGACGGTTTTTCCCCAAAGGCACCAACTTTGATGAGGTCACAAAGGAGGAGGTGATGGCAGCGGAGCGGTGGGTCAACAACTACCCCCGCAAGATACTGGGCTGGAAGTCCGCCACCATGCTCTTTGACCAGGAGCTCCAGGCGGCGTAACGCCCCGGTCCTATATAAGCGTACCAGCCGAATGGGATTGACCCATCCGGCTGGCTTGTCATGTCATTTTGTTGTGAAAACGCATAAAATATGCCCGCCTCACTTATGCAAGGTGCTATTCTTTCTTGTCTTTTGCAAATTTCTCTTGACTTTTAGGGTTTCTTTCACTTTTTTTCACTTTATTTCCTATTCCTTCCCTCGGCCGGGAAAGGTGTTCTGGCTGGATCGATTTTTCGGTGCCGGGGTAGTTGACAAAAAAGCTGAAAAGTGGTATGGTTGAGCTGTTAAACACGTAGACGGAGGACGCCGTCCTTTCCCCTTGCAGCTTTCCAGAGAGCCGGGCGCTGGAGCTCCAGCGCTGCAAGCCCGGCAGGCTGCGGAACGGCCGGACACCACCTCCTGAGTGCGGTGCAGGGCTTCGGACGCCTGAACACCGCCGCATGGAACGCGTTATCCTCCGGCAATGAGAGGCGCCCTCCCCCAAGGGGACAGGTCGCAATGCAGGTGGGACCGTGGAGCGATGCTTCACCCTGGCAGCAAAACTGGCAGGGCGGAGCTTTTTCTTTTGCCCTGGAAAAAGTACAAGTAGGAGGAACCGAGCTTATGAAACTGACCCTGAAGGATGGCTCTGTTAAGGAGTACCAAAATCCCATCACCGCCGCCGAGGCCGCCAAGGACCTGAGCATGGGGCTCTACCGGGCCGCCTGCGCCGCCCGGATAGACGGCAAGGTGGCGGACCTGCGCACCGTTTTGGATCACGACTGCACCCTGGAAATCCTCACCTTTGCCGATGAGGAGGGCCAGCGGGCCTTTAACCACACCGCCTCCCACATTCTGGCCCAGGCGGTGACCCATCTTTATCCGGAGGCCAAATTTGCCATCGGCCCCGCCATCGACAACGGCTTCTACTACGACTTTGACCTCCCCACCCCCTTCACCACCGAGGACCTGGAGAAGCTGGAAAAGGAGATGGCCGCCATTGTCAAGGCGGATCTCCCTCTGGAGAAATTCGAGCTGGACGCCCCGGAGGCCCTGGAGCAGATGAAGGACCAGCCCTACAAGGTGGAGCTCATCCAGGAGCACGCCGGCAAGGGGGAGAAAATCAGCTTCTACCGCCAGGGGGATTTTACCGACCTCTGCGCCGGTCCCCACCTGATGACCACCGCCCCGGTGAAGGCCATTAAGCTCACCTCCTCCACCGGCGCCTACTGGCGGGGGAGCGAAAAAAACAAGATGCTTTGCCGGGTCTACGGCACCGCCTTCCCCAAAAGGAGCGAGCTGGAGGCCTACCTTGCCCGCATCGAGGAGGCGAAGCGCCGGGACCACCGCAAGCTGGGCAAGGAGCTGGGCCTTTTCATGCTCACCGACGAGGGCCCTGGCTTCCCCTTCTTCCTCCCCAAGGGGATGGTGCTGAAAAACACCCTCATCGACTACTGGAGGGAGGTCCACAAAAAGTACGGCTATGTGGAGATTGCCACCCCCATCATCCTCAACCGCTCCCTCTGGGAGCGCTCCGGCCACTGGGACCACTATAAGCAGAATATGTACACCACCGTCATCGACGAGGAGGACTACGCTGTCAAGCCTATGAACTGCCCCGGCGGGATGCTGGTTTACGCCAGCGAGCCCCACAGCTACCGGGACCTGCCCCTGCGGGTGGGGGAGCTGGGGCTGGTGCACCGCCACGAGCTTTCCGGCGCCCTCCACGGCCTCTTCCGGGTGCGGTGCTTTACCCAGGACGACGCCCACGTCTTTATGACCCGGGAGCAGATGAAGGAGATCATCCAGGAGACGGTGCGTCTCTTTGACGAGGTCTACTCGGTCTTCGGCCTGGAGTACGAAATCGAGCTTTCCACCATGCCGGAGGACCACATCGGCACCGCCGAGGAATGGGAGCAGAACCAGGATATCCTCAAGGCTGCCATCACCGAGATGGGCAAGAGCTTTGTGGTCAACGAAGGGGACGGGGCCTTCTACGGACCCAAGCTGGACTTCCACCTGGCCGATTCCCTGGGCCGGACCTGGCAGTGCGGCACCATCCAGCTGGACAGCCAGCTGCCGGAGCGGTTCCAGCTGGAATACACCGGGGCCGATGGCGAAAAGCACCGCCCTGTGATGATCCACCGGGTGGTGCTGGGCTCCATCGAGCGGTTCATCGGGGTCATCACCGAGCACTTTGCCGGGGCCTTCCCCCTGTGGCTCTCCCCGGTGCAGGCGGTGGTGCTGCCTATCTCCGAAAAATTTGCGGACTACGCCCAGAAGGTGGCGGCGGAGCTGGATGCCGCCGGCCTGCGGTGCGAAACCGACCTGCGCCCGGAAAAGGTGGGGTACAAAATCCGCCAGGCCCAGCTGCAAAAGGTCCCCTATATGCTGGTGGTGGGTGAAAAGGAAGAAGCCGACGGCACCGTTGCGGTGCGTTCCCGCAGCGGCGGGGACAAGGGCACCATGGCCCTGGGAGAGTTCATCGCAGCAGCCCAGGAAGAGGTGCGCACCAGGGCTAGGTAAGAATCCATACCAATAGCTGCCGCAGGCGGATCTTCACGCAGAGGAAAATTTTCTCTGTAATCCGTACGCTTCGGTTAATGGTACAACTTCGAAAAACAGCCCTTGCATATGCCGGTGGGACTATGCTATAATAAATACAGCTGAGAAGCCTATCAGCGTTGCATATGCTCACAAAAGGCGACCCCCAGGGAGATGGCTGCTCCCTGGGGGTCATTGCTTGGGGTGTGCTTACTGTCCCTTGCTGTGCCAGTCAAGCCACTTGCAGATATAGTGGCTGGCTATACCTGCTACGACCGATACTAAGAAGCCTATAATATGTTGCATTTGCTCACCTCCTCCCTGTTGCCAGTTTGGAGAGGGGCAGCACCATTCGGATACTACGATTCGACAAACCTTGCAATCATTTTGCCAAAAAACGACCAAATTTTGACCATATTTTCCAGAGGAGGGCTATGCTCATGTCCAAGTGTTTTATCCCCCTGTTTGCGGCCTTGTTGGTGCTCCTTTGCGCCGGCTGCGGGGACCAATCCGGCCCCGGCAGCGGGAGCGAATCCTCTGTTCCTCCCCCGGAACCGTCCTCTTCGGAAGCGCTGACGCCGGAGGTCCAGACTGCCTACCGGCAATTCCTGGAGCCGCTGCTGGAAAACGGCGCGGTGATGAACAGCTGGACCGGCGCCCCCCAGGGAATTGAGGCTGGGGACCTGTACGGCGCCGCCCAGGAGCTGGAGGTGGTGGACGCCCTTTTGGAGGAAGATGTTCTGACCCTGACGGCGGAGGTCTACGGTGTGGTGCTGCGGAACCTTTCCACCGGGGAGGAGACTATCACCAACGGCGACTGGATGGTGGAGGGCGCCATCCCTATCCAGCCCTACGGTTCCCCTTATTTCCCCTATATTCCTCTGGGCGTAGCCAAGGTGGAGCTGTTGGATTCGCCATCGGGGCCAATCTATCGCTCCTGTGTTTGGGAGTCCTACGAAAAACCGGGTCTCCGCTACCTGGAAGCCCGGACCGCGGAGCTTTCAGAGCAGCTGGCTGCCAGCCAAAAGCCGGACCTTTCCGGCTATGACCGGCGGCTGGTGAACTATGCCTACCAGGTCATCGCCTCCCAGCGGCAGATAGGTGGCCCGGAGGAAATCACCCTGTGGGACCTGGAAAACCTCTGCACCGAGCTGGTCATCAACTACGAGGTGATGGAGGACTTTACCGACCAGCGGCTGGTGGATTCCCCCGTCCTGGACGCCGGGCTGCTGCGGCTGATGCCAAGCCTTCGCACCTTCACCACCTATTATCCTCTGGAAGATTACAGCGTCTTTGAAGGGATGGAGCAGCTGGAACACTTGAAGCTGCATATTGATGGGGAGACCACCTTGGACCTTTCCACCCTGCGGGTGGGAAAAGCGGAAACCCTTTCCATCGAGGGTTTCCGCCGGGACATCACCCTGGACCTTTCCGGGTGTGATGTGGAGACCCTCCGCATCAATTCCTGGGTGGCGGGAGTGACCGGGTTCCGGGGGTGTGAAGGGGTAAAAAACCTGGATTTCAACAACACCCGCACCGATACCCGCCTCATTACCGCCGAGGTTTTTCCCAACCTGGAAACCATCCAAATGGCCTTCTTTAGCGATACCCCCCGTGTGCGGGATTTTTCCCAGCTGGCTACCTTTGGGGAGGATGTTTTCATCCACCTGACCCTCAGCTACCAGGCCTGTAACGACAAGACCATCGAGAGCCTGGAGGGCGTGCAGCTGGATTACCTCACTCTGGACCCCGAAAACGGGCAGTGGCCCCTGGAGGGCCAGCCGGACCCTGCGCTGGTGGAAAAGGTCAACGCCAAGGAAGTGGAATGGGTGAAATATTAAAAAGATTGCCCCCGGAGAGCAGCTGCTTTCCGGGGGTGTTCTTTCGGTTATATATTATACTTATTGTAATAACCCATCGAAAATATCAGATATGGAAATCTCCATATCGTCAAACAAACTGCACCGGAAGGGGGCCAGGGCGGCGGCTCGCTCCTCCTCGGTCATCTGGCGCAGGGCGTAGTCCGGGTGGACGGCATAGACAGCGTTCAGAACAAAGGCCCCTTCCTGAAGGAAATACTGCTCGATGTTCTTTTCGCTGGGGCTGACAATCCAGTATTCCCGAGCCCCATAGCGCTGGTAGGCCCCCATTTTGTAGCCCCGATCGTTCTGGGCGGTGCTGGGGGAAAGGACCTCCACCACCAGGTCCGGCGCGCCGTGGACGCCGTCATTCTGGATCTTGTTTCGGTCGCAGACCACCATCATATCTGGAACAAAGCGGTCCTCCTCGCTGAGGTAAAGGTCGGTGCCGTCTCCAATCGCTGTACAGATATGTCCATTTAAATGGTTCTCGAACAACCAATAGATACGGCTAGCTATCCGGTTGTGGTTAAAGGCCGGCCGGGGGGACATGGCAACCGTCCTGCCGCCCAGCCGTTCCTCCCGGAGCTCCTCTTTATAGGCCAAATTGCTGTTCATCACTTCGCTCCTTTCTCTGCCGGCTCCTGCTTGCATACCAAAATCTCGATGCCGCTATCTCCAAACACCTGTTGTATCCTGGCGGCTACCTCCTCCCACGGCAGCCGGTCCAGCCCCGCACCGATGGCAGGCATGGCGATTCGGGCAATCCCCTCTTCCTGGCAGAGCTCCCGCATTTTTTGCAGCGCCGCCTCCATAGTGGAAAGGGTCGGCTTGTGAAAATACCGCTCCTTGGTCACAAGGTTCAGCACCCGCCCTTCCAGGATGCAGTCGCCGCCGGCGGGGTTTTGCCGGTACCCGGCCAGATAGCCGGGGTACTTCTGGCGCAGCTGGCGCTTCATGTCAAAGCGCTTATTGAACTCCAGGACGATGCCCTTGCCCATGGCGAAATCCGCGCTGATACAGTGTGCCAAAAAATATTCCTCCGGGACGGAGAACAGGTCCCGCACCTCTTCCCTGTAGTTCATGGCGCGTCCCGCCTTACTCCAAAAAGTCCTTCAGGCGCTTGCTGCGGCTGGGATGGCGGAGCTTCCGCAGGGCCTTCGCTTCAATCTGCCGGATGCGCTCCCTGGTAACGTTAAACTCCTTCCCCACCTCCTCCAGGGTGCGGCTGCGGCCATCCTCCAGGCCGAAGCGGAGCTTCAGGACCTTGGCCTCGCGGGGGGTGAGGGTGGAGAGCACCTCGGTGAGCTGCTCCTTCAGGAGGGTGTGGCTGGCCACATCGGTGGGGGCGGGGGCGTCATTATCGGGGATAAAGTCCCCCAGGTGGCTGTCCTCCTCCTCGCCGATAGGGGTTTCCAGGGAGACCGGCTCCTGGGCCACCCGCATAATCTCCCGCACCTTCTCCACCGGCATCTCCAGCTCGGCGGCAATCTGCTCGCAGCTGGGCTCGTGGCCGTTCTGGTGCAGCAGCTGGGAGTTCACCTTCTTCACCTTGTTGATGGTCTCCACCATATGCACCGGGATGCGGATGGTCCGGGCCTGGTCGGCGATGGCCCGTGTGATGGCCTGGCGGATCCACCAGGTGGCATAGGTGGAAAATTTGAAGCCCTTGGTGTGGTCAAACTTTTCCACTGCCTTGATGAGCCCCAGGTTCCCCTCCTGGATAAGGTCCAAAAACTGCATTCCCCGACCCACATACCGCTTGGCGATGGAGACCACCAGCCGGAGGTTGGCCTCGGAGAGGCGTTTGCGGGCGATTTCATCCCCCTGGGACATCCGTACCGCCAGCTCAATCTCCTCATCGGCGGAAAGGAGGGGCACCCGGCCAATCTCCTTAAGGTACACCTTCACCGGGTCGTCAATGCTGATGCCCTCGGCGTAAAGGACGCTTTCCAGGTCGCTGTCCTTTTCGGCGGCGGCCGCCACCTCGGCGGCGAAGTCCTCCACAATCTCGATGTTGTTGTTCTCGAAGGTGTCGTAGAGCTTATCCACCTGCTCCACGTCAAAGTCCAGCTCCTCCAGGGCGTCGTTGATCTCCTTGGTGGTCAGCTTTCCCTTTGCCTTGCCCATTTCGATAAGCTCTCGGATAACGGTTTTCTTGTCTTGCAGCAATGATTTGTCCCCCTATTTTTTCTTAGCGGCAATGGAGGCTATGTAGCGGCCAAAATCCTCCGCCTCCATATTGCCCACTTCCTCGCTGGTTTTCTGTGTATAAAAACTTTTCAGCGTACCGATGTAATCTTCCGCCTCCTTGGCGGAAATATTCCCGCACCCTGGGGAGGCCAGAATCTCCGAAAGGCGCGCTAGGTTTTCCTCCGTCAGCTCCCCGGAAAGGCTCATCATATCGGCGGTAAGCCCCTGGGAAAGCCGCCCCGCCACCGCTTCGTAAATCTCCCGGTCCCTGGGGGAGATAAACTCCTCCGGGGCAATCTCCTGGCTGACCCAGTCCCAAGCGCTGGGGCTGCGGATGAGGTAGGCGATGAGCCGCTCCTCCGCCAGGACGAACCGGGGATATTTCTGCTTTTCCAAATCGGTTCTGGCCGAGGCCTGGCGGGCGGTAAAGGGCCGCAGTTCCCTGGCGTCCCGCTTTTCCTGCCCGGCCTTCCGGCGGCGGATGGCTCCCTCCAGCTGGTGGGCCACCGCCTGCTTATCCACCTCCAGCTCCCGGCAGACCTTGCTGAGATAGACCTCCCGCTGGATGGGGCTGGAAAGGCCGGCCAGCAGCCGCACAAATTCCTGCAAAAAGCCTACCCGGCCCTCCGGGATATCGGTGTCATATTTCTTTCGGAGCTTTTCCACCTCGAAATCCATGGCGCCGGAGGAGCCCTCCAGCAGCAGGGCAAACCGCTCCGGGCCGAATTTTTTCAGGAACTCATCCGGGTCCTTTGCATCCGGGATGGAGAGGACCCGCACCTTCACCCCGGTGTCCTCAAAAATGGAGATAGCCCGGCGGGTGGCCTGCTGCCCCGGTCCGTCGGAATCGTAGCTGAGGACCACCGTATCGGTATAATTGCTGATAAGGCGGGCCTGCTCCGGGGTGAGGGCGGTGCCCAGGGTGGCTACGGCGTTATCAAAGCCCCCCTGGTGGACGCTTACCACATCCATATACCCCTCGCAGAGGATGAGCTCCGGGCGCTTCGTATCCTTGGCGAAGTTGAGGGCAAAGAGGTTGCGGCTCTTTTTGAAGACGGGGGTATCGCCGCTGTTGAGGTATTTGGGCCCCTGGTCCGAAAGGTTCCGGCCCCCAAAGGCGATGACCCCGCCTCGCAGATCGATGATGGGGAAGATGATCCGGTTTCGGAAAGCGTCGTAGCAGCCGCCTTTTTTGCCGGGGCTCACCAGGGCGGCGGCAATCATTTCCTCGTCGGTGAAGCCCTTTTCCCGCAGGTGGTCCCGCAGGTCGTCCCAGCTTTCCGGGGCGTAGCCGATGCCGAACCGCACCACCGTGGCTTTGGTAAGGCCCCGGTCCACCAGGTATTTCCGGGCCTCCCGGCCCCTTTGGGCCATAAGGTTCTGGTGGAAGTGCCGGGCGGCGGCGCGGTTCAGCTCCAATATCCTTGCCTTTCGCTGGCGGCTGCCGTCGTCCACCGCCCCTTCCGGGACAGCCATCCCGGCCCGCTCCGCCAGACTCCGCACCGCCTCCATATAGTCTAGGTTCTCAATCTTCTTCATAAAGGTGATGGCGTCCCCACCGGCCCCGCAGCCGAAGCAGTAGAAGGACTGTGTATCCGGGTAGACGGTGAAGGAGGGGGTCTTTTCCGAGTGGAAGGGGCAGAGCCCGGTGAGGTTCTTGCCCCGCCGCCGCAGCTGGACATACCGCCCAATCACCTGCTCGATGTCGGTGTTGTACTTCAGTTCGTTGAGGAAGGCCTCCGGCAGCATGTTACCACTCCTTTCCGTGTGCGATGCAGTTGTCTATTGTGCTGTCTCCGGCGCCGTCACCAGCAGAAGACTGGCCACCTGGGATGTTGATTCCGCAAGAGGGAAGCTAAAACAGAGAACCTATCTATCATTGAGGGGGACTTTGTGGTAAAGATAGCTGTTCTCCAAAACCGCAAGCGCCTCGGCCTTGCCATCCTGATACATCTGATAGGGATCGTAATATTTGTACTCCTCATCCAGGGTGTAGCAGAAGGAGCTTTCCACACCCCCCCTTATAATAAGCGACCAGGGGAATAAGGTTCGACCGATTTTTCTGAAATCTTTTTAAATTTTTTAAAATCCGCGTTTTGCTATGAGCTTATAAACAAAGAGCTCTTCGACGTGCCTGGAACACGCAGTTTTTAAGTCTGCCCACAACGTTGCGAATGGTTTGGCCGCTTTTCTTTTTGCTTCTTTTTCTTTTCTCGTGAAAAGAAAAAGAAGGCGCGTCCTCTCACTTGCTCCAGGGCCGGGGGACAAAAATATCCTCGAAGGTGGCGATGCAGAAGCGGTCGCTCATCCCGGCGATGTAGTCCACCGCCGCCCGCTCGATCCCCTCTTCCTCCCGGATGGTCTCGTACTCCGGCGGGAGATGGTCCGGGTGGGCCACAAACCACTGGTAGAGCTGCCCGATGATGGCCTTGGCCTTGCCCTCCTCCCCTTTGGCCACCGGATTTTTATAGACCGCTTCAAAAAGGAAATCCTGAAGCATTTTGTAAAGGCGAAAGGTCTCTTCGTCCATCTGGACGTCCTCCCCGCTGTTTTGGATGAGGGAGGTGACCAGGGTGGTGATGCGCTGGCTTTTCGTCTGGCCCAGGCCAACCTTGGTCTCCCAGGGGAGGTCCCCCTCCTGGAGGATGCCGCCCCGGATGGCGTCTTCAATGTCGTGGTTGATGTATGCAATCTTATCGGCCCAGCGCACCACCCTCCCCTCCAGGGTATCCGCCCAGGGGGCCTTGTCCGAGTGGCAGAGGATGCCGTTTCGCACCTCTCTGGTCAGGTTCAGGCCCCGCCCGTCCCGCTCCAGCTTTTCCACCACCCGCACGCTCTGCTGGCTGTGGACAAACCAGATGGGGGAGGCTTCCCGCAGGGCGTACTCCCCGGCGTGCCCAAAGGGGGTATGGCCCAGGTCGTGGCCCATAGCGATGGCCTCGATGAGGTCCTCGTTCAGGCGCAGGCCCCGTCCCACCGTCCGGGCAATCTGGTTTACCTCCAAGGTATGGGTGAGGCGGGTGCGGTAGTGGTCCCCCTGGGGGAAGAGAAACACCTGGGTCTTGTACATCAGCCGCCGGAAGGCGTTGCAGTGGATGATTTTATCCCGGTCCCGCTGGTAGGGGGTGCGGATGGGGCATTCCTCCTCCGGTGTGTCCCGCCCCGCCGTTTCCGCCGAAAGGGCGGCGTAGGAAGAAAGGCTCTCCCGCTCCAGCTCCTGGGTCACCTCCCGTATGTTCAGTTCCTTCACCATGCTGTCCACCCCTTTCTATCGCCTTTTTGCATCTTCTACCTATAATATACGGCAAATTTTCCGAAATCCCTTCATTCCCCTCAAAAATCTCTGGATTTTCTTGAAACCCATGATTTTATCCCCAAAATGACAAAGACTTCCTCCTCCCCGGCAAGCCGGAAAGAAAAGCCTGCTTCCTGCCCCAGCCTGCGCTGGAACAGAAAACAGGTCCTATTGGGGCAAGGGCTATCCCGCCGCAGCCGCCAAAACGGCCACCGCCTCCGCCCCGGCCTTTTGCAGCTGGGCAGCGCAGACCTGGACGGTGCCGCCGGTGGTCACAATATCGTCCACCAGCAGAATCCGCCTGCCTGCCGCCTTGCGCTCCGCCCCTGGCAGCGGGCGGAACACCGGGCGGCCCCCTTTCTTCCGGAAGGATGCCGCCATCTCGTGCTGCATCAGCACCCCCTCCCGGCTGAGAAGCTCCAGCACCGGGAGGTTCAGCTCCTCCCCGGCCCACTGGGCCAGCAGACGGGCCTGGTTATACCCTCTCTGCCGCTCCCGTTCCGGGGGCATGGGAACAAAGGTGAGGCTGTCCGCCCCAAAGTCCCGGCCCTGCTCCGCCCAGGCCTGGGCCATTTGGCGAGCCATCTGCCGGCCGGCCTTTTTATCCCCCCGGAATTTAAACCGCGCCACCGCGGAGGTGACCTGGTCCTCATAGGGCCACACCGCCACCACCAGCAGGCCGCTCCGCTGGAGGGCCCCTTCCAGGGGCGGCGTCTCCCGGCGGCACCGGGGACAGCAGCACGCCCCATAGGCGGCCACCTGGCCGCAAAGGATGCACCGCTCCGGCCAAAGGAGCGCTTTTCCTCTTTCCAAAATCCCCATGATCCCACGCTCCCTTCGGGATGATACACGAAAAAAGCCTGGAGCACGTTTTGGCTCCAGGCCCTTGCCTGATGGAGCTGCTAGGCAGATTCGAACTGCCGACCTCGTCCTTACCAAGGACGCGCTCTGCCAACTGAGCCATAGCAGCGAACAACCGCAAAATGCGGTGTTTGGCAGGGGCAGAAGGCTTCGAACCCTCGGCACGCGGTTTTGGAGACCGCTGCTCTACCAACTGAGCTATACCCCTGTATACGGTTCCGGAAGACACCCCGCGTTGTCCCCTGTCCCCCCGCCGCCTCCCTGGAAAAGCACGGGGCGGCAAAGTCAACGGTTGTTATTATAAATCATCCTTTCCAAAATGTCAAGCGGTTGGGAAATAAAATTTTTTCGCCTGCGGGTCTTTTCTCGCACTCTCCCCTTTCTTCCCAAATAGATGCAATATTTCCCCCTTCTCTGTCGTTATATACATCGTAAGGAACCAAAATAACCGGGAGGTCCATCCTATGAAAAAAACGCTGTGTCTTCTTCTGTCCGCCGCTCCCCTCCCCCAGCTCCGGGTGTGTGTAGTGCTCCAGCTTGTATTCCTGG
>WSMP01000124.1 GCA_013316495.1 Angelakisella sp. | reverse complement strand
CTCCTGGCCCGACGCTACCACGGGGACGAGAGCAAAAAGGATATTCACGAGGCCAGCTTTGGAGATAGGCAAAGTTGGCCTCGTGAATATCCTTTTCGCTGCGTCTCCTTCCCGGATTACGACGACCCCAGCTCGGCGCTGGTAAAGCTCTACCTGGGGGGAGAGCTGGGGGGGCTGGAGCAGGTGAACGCCTACGGGGCCTCCCTCTTTTACACCGTGGACCGGTACGCCAGCTACCTGCGCCACTGGGGGGAGGACTACAAGAAGGGCTTTCTCATTGTGGCCGACCGGTACGCTACCTCCAACATCGCCCACCAGATGCCGAAGCTCCCCAGGGGGGAGTGGGACAGCTACCTTGCCTGGCTGGAGGAGACGGAGTACACCCAGGTGGGCATCCCCCGGCCGGATAAGGTTATCTACCTGGATATGGCCCCGGAGACCTCCCGGAAGCTCCTGGCCCGACGCTACCACGGGGACGAGAGCAAAAAGGATATTCACGAGGCCAACTTTGCCTATCTCCAAAGCTGCCGGGAGGCTGCCCTCTACGGCGCGGAGAAGCTGGGTTGGAGCGTCCTGCGCTGCTGCGACGGGGAAAACCCCTACCCCCCGGAGGAGATTGGGGAAAAGGTGTGGCAGGCGGTGGAGCCGCTGCTGTACGGAAAGGATAAGGATTCGCTATGACGCAAAAGGGCATCCCGGAGGTGCTGGTCCCGGCGGGGGATATGGAGCGGCTGGAGGCCGCCCTGCGGTATGGGGCCGACGCTGTCTACCTGGGAGGGAAGCAGCATTCCATGCGCTCCGCCCCCAAAAATTTCACCCTGGAGGAGCTGGTGGCGGGGTGCAAAAAGGCCCACGCCCAAAGGGTGCGGGTCTACTGCACCGTCAACACCCTGCTGAAAAACGAGGAGGTGGAGGCTCTCCCCGCCTATCTCCATGACCTTGCCGACTGCGGGGTGGACGCGGTTATCCTGGCGGACATGGGGGTGCTGATGCTCTGCCGCCGGGAGGTGCCGGAGCTGGAAGTACATATCTCCACCCAGGCGGGGGTCACAAACTATCTCACCGCCAGGGAACTGTATAAGCTGGGGGCCAAGCGGGTGGTGCTGGCCCGCGAGCTGTCCCTTGAGGAGATCCGGGGCATCCGCCAGAACACCCCGCCGGAGCTGGAGCTGGAATATTTTGTCCAGGGGGCCATGTGCGTCAGCTTTTCCGGCCGGTGCCTCCTTTCCAACTACTTCACCGGCCGGGACGGCAACCGGGGGGAGTGCGCCCAGCCCTGCCGCTGGCGGTATCACCTGGTGGAGGAGACCCGGCCGGGGCAGTATTTCCCCATCAGTGAGGAGGAAAACGGCACCTATATCCTCAACGCCAAGGACCTTTGCCTGCTGCCCCACCTGGATAAGCTCCGGGACGCCGGGGTGGACAGCTTTAAAATCGAGGGCCGGGCCAAGTCCGCCTACTATGTGGCGGTGGCGGCCAACGCCTACCGCTGCGCCGCCGACCTGCTGAAAAACGAGGTTTACGCACCGCCCCAGTGGCTGCTGGAGGAGCCGGACAAGCTGAGCCACCGCCCCTATTGCACCGGCTTTCTCTTTGGCAGGCCAGAGGACAGCCAACAGGTCCCAGGGGGGTATATCCGCACCTGGGAGGCCGCCGGGGTGGTGGAGGGCTGGGAAAAGGGCCGCCTTCTCTGCTCCCAGCGGAACAAGTTCCAGCTGGGGGATACCCTGGAGGCGCTGCTGCCTGGAAAGCCCCCTGTGAAGATACCGGTGGAGGACCTCCGGAACGGGGAGGGAGAGCCTATCCAGGCCACCCCCCACGCCACCATGGCCTTTTCCCTCCCCTGGGAAGAGCCGCTGCCGGCGGGAACCATCCTGCGCTTTTGTTCGGGGAAGGGGATGCAGCCATGACCGGGAAGGGAACAGATGCCTTTTTGGACAGCATCCCCGGCTGGTGGCACCGCTTTAGGAACGGTGCTGTCCTTTTCGGTGCGCCGGGTCACCGATTCGGAAAGCTGGCTTCCCCGGTACAATGGGGAGCTGATTCTCACCGACGATGGCGGGGAGGTCCAGCTGCGCCTTACTCTCATCCATGTCACCGGGGAATGGAGCCTTGCGATAGGGGAGGCCATCGCCGGACTGCAAATCTTGGACACAAAGGAATGGGGTTACCAGGCGGATGCCCGGTATCATATCCGTGATTTCGAGGAGGGCGGCATCGACCTGTATTGCCGGGACATCCAAGTGGAGATACTGGAGGGTGACGCTTGTTATACGGGGTAGAAAGGAGTTCATACAATGGAAAAGATAGAGATGCAGGAAAAGGCGGTCCGCCTTTGGTTTGATATGTGGCTGCGCCGAGAGGACCTGGGTATCCGGGCGCTTTTTGCGGAGGACGCCGTCTATGTGGAGAGCTGGGGTCCGGAGTATCACGGCGTGGAAAAAATTGCCCACTGGTTTTTGGAATGGAATACCAGGGGGACGGTGCTGCGATGGGATATTAAGCAGTTTTTCCATCGGGGGGATGAGACGGCGGTGGAGTGGTTCTTCCAGTACCGGATGGAGGAAACGGCGGCAGCGGCCTTCGATGGGATGACCCTTATCCGCTGGACAAAGGAAGGAAAAATCGCCTTCCTGAAGGAATTTGGCTGCAACATTTGCACCTATGACCCCTACCAGGACGGCCCGGTCCCCAAATTCCGGGACGAAAGCGCCCCGTGGCTTTGATTCCCGCCCTTTGGATGAGTTGCTTTTTCGACAGGATGGGTATATAATGGAATAGTAAAACTGTTTTGCGTTAGGGAAAGATAGAAGGAGGGAAAAGGAATGGCGGAACTTATTTCCAGGAACGGCGCTGCTTTGCTTTGGTTTTTAGCTGCAATAGGGCTTCTGGCTACCGAAATAGCCACCGTTCAGCTGGTGAGCATCTGGTTCTGCCTGGGGGCGGTGGCAGCTACCATGGCCGCCCTTTGGGGCTGTTCGGGAACAAGCCAGCTGCTGGTGTTCTTCCTGGTGTCGGCGGTGGCTCTGGCGGCCACCCGTCCCCTGGTGGGAAAGGTTCTGCACTTCCGCAGGGTGCCCACCAATGCGGACAGCATCATTGGTATGTCCGGCCCGGTGCTGGAGGAAATCAACAACACCACCCAAACCGGCAGGGTCCGGGTCAATGGTTTGGATTGGAGCGCCCGCTCCTGTGACGGCCAGCCTATCCAGGCGGGGGCCACCATTGTGGTAGAGTCCATCCAGGGAGTTAAGCTGATGGTCCGCCTCCAGGAGGCGGCCGCCGCTGGGACAACACAGGCCCAAAGCCTGTCTAAGTAAGGAGGATTTATTTATGGTACAGATTTTTGTAATCCTGTTCGGCATCATTATTGTCGCGCTGCTGGTTTCCAACGTGCGCATCGTGCCCCAGGCCACCGTCTTTGTGCTGGAGCGCTTGGGCGCCTACTACACCACCTGGGAAACAGGTCTCCACTTCAAGGTTCCTATCATCGACCGCATCGCCAAAAAAATTTCCCTGAAGGAGCAGGTGATGGACTTTGCGCCCCAGCCGGTGATTACCAAAGACAATGTCACCATGCAGATTGATACCATCGTCTTCTACCAGGTGACTGACGCCAAGCTCTATACCTACGGCGTGGAGCGGCCGATTCTGGCCATCGAGAGCCTCACCGCCACCACCCTGCGGAACATCATCGGCGATATGGAGCTGGACCACACCCTCACCTCCCGTGATGTCATCAACACCAAAATCACCGCCAGCCTGGACCAGGCCACCGATAAGTGGGGCATCAAGGTGAACCGGGTGGAGCTGAAGAACATCGTCCCCCCCAGGGAGATTCAGGACGCCATGGAGAAGCAGATGAAGGCAGAGCGGGAGCGTCGGGAATCCATCCTCAAGGCGGAGGGTGAAAAGCGCAGCAAGGTGCTGATGGCGGAAGGAAACAAGGAATCCCAAATTCTCACCGCCGAGGCTGAAAAGCAGGCCGCCATCCTCCGGGCCGAGGCTGTCAAGGAGCAGAAGATTCGGGAGGCCCAGGGTGAAGCGGAGGCCATCGAGATGATTAACCGGGCCACAGCGGATGCTCTGCGCCTGTTGAACGAGGCTTCCCCCACCGAGGCCGTGCTTACCCTCAAGGCCTATGAGGCATTTGCCAAGGCTGCCGACGGCAAGGCCACCAAGATTATCGTTCCCAGCAGCATCCAGGGAATGGCAGGGCTGGCCGCCTCTCTCAAGGAAGTCCTGGGGGATAAGTAAGAAGCCGGGTCCCTAAGCGCAGCCCCCTGTTTCCCAGGGAAAGTTGCCCCTGCAAATGGAATATCTAAGACCAAAACAGGGAT
>WSMP01000123.1 GCA_013316495.1 Angelakisella sp. | reverse complement strand
GCTCCTTTGTCACCGGGGAGTACGCCGGTCTCACCGTTACCGCCGTTATTGGCGGGGTGGGCAAGGTAAACGGGGCCATCACCGCCCAAAGCCTTATCCAGAATTTCGGCGTGGAAAAAATCATCTTCACCGGCCTGGCCGGGGGACTGGATGAAACCATCCAGATTGGCGATGTGGTCATCGGGGCGGAGATACTCCACCACGACCTGGATATGAAAGTCATGGAAAACGACCAGTTCCCCGGAATGCCTACCGATTTCTTCCGGGGAGACCCGGAGCTGCTGGCGCTCTGCCAGGGCCTGGGGGATAACCTGCGCTTCGGGCGCATCGTCACCGGGGAAGCCTTCATCACCGCCAAGGAGCGGGACGGCATTATCCAGCGGTTCCACCCCCAGTGCGTGGATATGGAAAGCGCGGCTGTGGCCCAGGTCTGCTGGTTCTTCCAGGTCCCGCTGCTGGTGATTCGCGCCCTTTCGGACAACGCTGACGAGGAGGTGGAGGGCGTCTACAGCGAAAACAGCCAGTGGACCTCCGTTTCCGCCCTCCAGGTGGTGTTCCGCCTTCTGGAGGCTTTGGGCAAAGCGTAAAGGGACAAGACCATTTCCCATTTATATGCAGCAGTCCCAGGCAAGATTCCTTTCTCTTGCCTGGGACTGCTTTTTCCGGTTTTGTTGCAGCGCTTAAAGCGTCTTCAGCTCCTCCAGCAGGTGCTGGAGGGTGCTTTGGGGGATGCGCCCGCCGGCTTTTCTTATAGCCTGGTTCAGGGTTAGGCCCATAAACATCCCCGCCAAGGGGTGGTTTAGCATTCCGGGAAATTCCCGGTTCACCAGCGCCCTGGCCTGGGGGTTTTTGGCAATCTCCCCCAGGGTAATATTCCCGCCGTGCAGTTCCATACCGCAGATCACCTCCGGCATATCCTATGCGCAGGGGCGCAAAAAGGCCCCTCCCCAGCCTGCCAGCGGAAGAAGGGCCTATTCTTACTTTTTGATATACTGCCCGATGTCCTTGAGGAACTTCTGGGTGGTCTCCTCATCCATATCGTTGGTGTCCAGCACCACCGGGTCGGACGCGGAATAGAAGATAGCCAGCACGCCCAGCATGGATTTGGGGTCTACGCAGAACTGCCCGGAGCGCAGGTAGATTTGGAAGGGGTAGTCCTGGCAGATGGCGCTGAACTTCTCCGCGTTCTTCAGGCCCAGGGTGTTGATTTCGATATTCATTGGTGATTCCGCCTTTCTTTTCCTTTTATATTATCGTCTTGGCGGGAAGGCTCATCCTTCCCAGTGCTGCACATATTCGGCCAGGATGCTTACGGCGTTTTCAATCCCCACCCCCAGGCTATCCAGGGAGAGGGTGTAATTCCCGGGCATCGCCATACTTGCGGCCGGTGTAGTAGTTGTAGTAGGTCTCCCGCCGCTTATCGGTCTTCAGGAGGGTGCTTTGGACGTCGTCAGGGGCCAGGCCGTAAAGCTGCACCGCCCGCTCCATCCGCTTTTTAAGGTCCGCATGGATGAAGATATTGATACAGGGGAGCTTGTCCTGGAGGACATAATCGGCGCACCGCCCCACAATGACACAGGGACCCTGCCGCGCCACCTGCTGAATTACCCCGGACTGGATGAGGTAGATTTTATCGTTCAGGGGCATATCGTAGGTGTTCACCATGGAGCCCGCCCGCATTAGGGAGAAGATCATACTGTTGCTGGCCTTCTGGTCAGCCTCCTCGAAGAGACTGCGCGCATAGCCGCTTTTTTCCGCTGCCAGGATAATCAGTTCCTTATCGTAGTAGGGGATGCCAAGGCGAGCCGCCAGCTTCTTGCCAATCTCCCGGCCGCCGCTGCCGTACTGCCTGCTGATGGTGACGATCCGATTTTCCTTCATGGTCCATTCCTCCCTTCTCGTTCCATTATACACGCTTTCTGTGAAAATTACAACACCCTGCTTTGGGCCGGAGGGAGGAACCGTGTTGTTTAGGGCAGCAATCTGCCCCCGCCCGCCGGCATCCACCGGGGACGGGGGCTTTTTTCTTACAATACCTTTGCCAAAAAGTCCTTGAGCCGTTCGCTTTGGGGATTCTGGAAAAATTCCTCCGGGGGATTTTCTTCCACAATCTTGCCGGAATCCATAAAAATCACACGGGTGGCTACCTCCCTGGCAAAGCCCATCTCGTGGGTGACCACCACCATGGTCATCCCTTCCCGCGCCAGGGACTTCATCACCTCCAGCACCTCCCCTACCATTTCCGGGTCCAGGGCAGAGGTGGGCTCATCAAAGAGCATCACCTCCGGCTCCATACAGAGGGCGCGGACAATCGCCACCCGCTGCTTCTGCCCGCCGGAAAGCTGGATGGGGTAGGCCTCCGCCCGGTCCCGCAGCCCCACCCGGTCCAGGAGGGCAAGAGCCTTTTCCTCCGCCTCCTTCTGGGGGATTTTCTTCACCTTCATAGGGGCAAGGGTCATGTTTTGCAAAATCGTCAGGTGGGGGAAGAGGTTGAAGTGCTGGAAAACCATCCCCATCTTCTGCCGGTGGACATCGATATTCACCCGCTTTCCGGCGATGTTCACCCCCTCGAAGATCACTTCCCCGCTAGTGGGCTCCTCCAGGAGGTTGAGGGAGCGCAGGAAGGTGGATTTGCCGGAGCCGGAGGGCCCCACGATAACCACCACATCCCCCTGGTTGATGGCAAGGCTCACATGGTCCAGGGCGTGTATCCGGCTTTCAAAGGTTTTTACCAGGTCCTTTACCTGGATGAGATTACCGCTGGTCGCCACGGCGCATCCTCCTTTCAAAGTAAGCGATGATCTTGGAGGTGGGGACTGTCATGCAAAGGTAGAGGGCCGCCGCAATAAGGAGCGGCTCAGCGGGAAGGAAGCTGGCCCCCTGCACCTGCTGGGTGTTCTTCATCAGTTCCTGCACCCCAATCACCGAACAAACGGAGGATTCCTTGATGATGGTGACAAATTCGTTGGCGATGGCGGGGAGGATGTTCTTAATGGCCTGGGGCAGGACGATATACCGCATATTCTGGAGCTTGGTCATCCCCAGGCTGCGGCAGGCCTCGGTTTGGCCGTAATCCACACCCTGGATGCCCGCCCGGACAATCTCCGCCACATAGGCCCCGCTGTTGAGGGAAATCGCCACCAGGGCCGGAACAAACAGGTCCCCGGTGATAAAGCCGAAGAGGGTAAACTGGGGCTTCGGGAGCAGCTTTGGGTGGAACAGGACGTAGTAGACGATCATCACCTGCACCAGCATGGGGGTCCCCCGGACCACCTCGATGTACAGCCCGGTGATAAAGTGCAGCGCCTTGTTGCACCCCCGGCTCAGAAGGGATTTTCCCGGCTTGGAAATACGGATGAGGGCCACCGCCAGCGCCAGCACAAAGCCGATGGCCACGGTGCAGGCGGAAAGAAGGATGGTGTAAAGCATGCCCCGCTGAAAATAGGGGGCGTATTGGAGCATCTTTTCAAAGTGCAAAACCATAGCTGTCCTCCTCAAACTACAGGGGAAGCTCCTCCCCCAGGGGATGGGAGAGGAGCGGGTATTCCCAAAGGCTTAGCCGCCAATCTGCTGGTCGGAGATGGCGTTGGCTTCCTCGATGAACTTCGCCATATCGCCGTTCACAACCACCTTGGTGACCACAGCGTTTACAAAGTTCAGCAGGTCGGTGTTGCCCTTTTTCACCACAACGCCCTTGCCGTTGGCCTCATAGGGGACCTCGCAGAGGATAGCCAAATCCTCCTGGGCCTTGGCGTAGCCCTCGGCCACGGCGGTTTCCATCACAATGGCGTCGATGTTTTCGCCCTTCAGGTCAATAACCAGGGCAGGGATGGTCTGGAGGGAGGTGTGGGCGGCGTCGGGGGTCTTCTCCAGGGCGATTTCCTCCTGGATGGAGCTGGTCTGGGCACCCACCTTGGTACCGGCGCCAAAGTCCTCAATGGACTTATACTTCTCCAGGTCGGCCTTCCGCACCAGCAGGGACTGGCTCTGGAGCTCATAAAGGTGACTCATGTCAACGGCCTCCAGCCGAGCGGGGGTGGGGGTGAAGCCGGCGATGCCCACATCCACCGAATCGGCGCTGATGGCAAGCAGGATGGAATCGAAGGGGATGTCCTTAATCTCCAGCTCCACACCCAGCTCATCGGCAATGGCCTGAGCCAGGGCAATGTCAAAGCCTACAATCTTATCCACCCCGTTTTCCTGGATGTGGAACTCATAGGGGGCGTAGTCGGCGGAGGTGCCCAGCACCAGCTTCCCGTCGCTGATAGTCTTCACCTTGGCGGCCAGCTCCTTAATTTCAGCGTCCAGCTTCGCCAGGTCCACAGTGGAGGCGTCCGGGTAGGTGGGCATCACAATCTCTCCTGCCGGGGTACTGGCCTCCGGCTGGGAGGAGGAGGTCTCCGGCGCGGCGGGGGTAGAGG
>WSMP01000122.1:2765-4449 GCA_013316495.1 Angelakisella sp. | reverse complement strand
TTTTACCATTATACACAAAGAATATATGAATAAATTATGAAAATATACCTGTTCGGGGGATGGTAGTGCCCAGTGTCCTGTTCCTGGGATTTGCTTTTCGGCCGCCTGAACGCGTTTTGTTTCCCCTTTTGGGCATAGGCCATCGGCCCAAGGACCACTCCTGGGGAGCAACCTTTGGGCTGATGAAAAAGAAGTCGGTATGTCAAAAGTATTCAAATCCCCTTTTTTGGGGTAAATTACATGGAGATAAGCCTTGAAAAGAGACAATCAAAGAAGCTAAAACGCCGGTTTTTTAAATTCCTTACAAGTTTGCGCTTCCCCTTATGCAGCAAACACTGGAGCCACTGGGTACTTATGTTCAGCTGGGAGGCAATCTCCTCTGGGCTTTGTCCCTCCATCCCCTTTTGGAGGATAAACTGCTGGCGCTGGGACATACGGGAGATATCCGCCAGAATCTCCGCTTTTGTATCAGGGCAGGCTATATCCAGAATGGGCCGCCCCAGCTCCTTGGCGTACCAATACAGCTGGTTTTCCTTTTCGCAAAGGGGAAGGTAGACATAGCTCATAACATGGGTGGCGTTTTCAATGCACCACCGCTGTAAGCGCATATCGCGGGTGACCCGCGCCGCCTCCCCTTGAGGCGGCGGCAGGGTGGGGGCGATCACCCGGTCCACATTTTTCGGTAAATGGATGCTCATCATCTTCTGACGGCCCTTTTCGGCTACCTGGGTGATGGTGATCTTCCTATCCTGGTACTTCTCATCCGATAATATGACTAAACTGATGATATCATACAGCTGCTTGAAACTTTTTTGCCTCCAGTAAACCAGAAATTCCACCTCCTGATGCTGATCCAACAGCATCTCCAGGTTGACTAGGAAGTCGCCAAAGGTGGCCCAGTCGTAGATTTCTGGATGCCCTATGAATGTACAGACGAACGTTTTTTGTACGTTAGCTTCATCCATAGCTTTTTCCCCTTTCAATCATTGTAGTTCATTTTTATATGAAATATAGGCATATTTTTATGAAATTAGAGAAGTGGATAAAAAAGACTTCAAAGAGTAGAATGGTTGTATCCTGTATAAGGGTGTGGATGTGATACAATATGGTAGAAAAGTATAAACAACAATACCGTACCCTGGGGTTGAACATCGCTTACTATCGAAAACAACGTGGATTGACCCAGGAACAGCTTGCAGAAAAGGCTGGGGTGGAACGGTCACGAGTTAGTAAAACGGAAATTGCCTGGACCGGAACCAGCCTAGATACTATTTTTCGAATTGCAGAGGCTCTTGACGTGGAACCCTACAAGCTATTGATTCAAAGGGATTGAATTTAAGAAATCTGTGTAATGGAACAGTTTCATGTAGCTTTATCTCTGGGGAGGGAGGCTTGCAATCCGTCCCGGCAGCCGGTATAATAATTGTTGAGACAGACAGCAAAGAGGAGGTGCGGATATGCTAACAAGAGAAGACCTCGCAGCCATTGGCACTATAATGGATGAGAAGCTGGAGGCTAGGTTAAAACCAATTGAAGAACGGCTTACAAGCATCGAAGGACGAGTCACAGGGATTGAAGAGAGCGTAACTGAGATTGAAGAGAGAGTATCAGGGATTGAAGAGAGAGTATCAGGGATTGAAGAGAGCGTAACTGAGATTGAAGAGAGAGTATCAGGGATTGAAGA
>WSMP01000122.1:0-2665 GCA_013316495.1 Angelakisella sp. | reverse complement strand
AGAGCGTAACTGAGATTGAAGAGAGAGTATCAGGGATTGAAGAGAGAGTATCAGGCGTTGAAGGACGAGTAACAGGGATAGAAGAGCGCTTGACTGCAACCGAGAAAGAAACGCACGAACTTAAGATCCTGATGGAGAACGAAACAAACCGGGCGGTGGGCCTGGTACTGGACGGCCACGAAAGCCTCCGCCAGATGATTGAAGGGCGGTTGGTCACCAAGGATGAGCGAGAGCAGGACCGAATCCGGATTTGCACCCTGGAGGGAGTCACAAAGCTGCACACCACCCAAATTGCAGAGCTGAAAAAGAAGATTGTTTAAAGGAACCCCCTGCCCCATCGGGAGCAGGGGGATTTTCTGCTTTTATGAAAAATCTGAATAAACCAAAAAGTACAGCCCCCTGGTATCAACCAGGGGGCTGTACTGCGGGGAAGAAAAACAGCATAAAAGACGGCTGGTGATTAAAGGAGCGGTCTTACCCCGCCAGCCTTTTGGACATCCCGGCCCGCACCAAGGCCGCCCGGAGAGCCGGGGCCAGGAGGGCGGCCACCACAATCGCCAGTGTACCATTGGAAAGGGAGGTGACCGCCTTTACCGATACATCGGCGATGGCGGTTTCCACCGCCCCCCCAAGCAAAAGGTCCCGGATAAAATCCTTGGTAAGGTAAAGGACGGTGTAGGCGTAGCTGCCAACAGCGCAGGCTAGCAGGGTGCGGGGCGTTTTGCAGGCCTTGCCGCCAGTAATAAGCCCTGCCAAAAAGCCGATGGCAAATTTAAAGACCAGGGTAAAGGGGGCGGAGCTGGCCCAGCCGTTAAAGATATCAAAGAAGAAGGAGCCAATGCCCCCGGCTAGTCCCCCCCGCACCGGCCCGAAGAGCAGGCCGGAGAGGAGGCAGGCCACTGTGGCAAAATGGAGCATCGTCTTGCCCATAGGGGTGGGGATTTCCACCCGGACAATGGTGGCGGCATAAACAACGGCGGCCATCAGTCCCACGATGACCATATCTTGGGTGGTGAACTTTTTTTTCATAGGGTTTCCCTCTTTCTCCTTTTGTGATGCCCTACAGGCTTTGGAACCGCTTGCTCACCTCTCCCCTGGTGAGCCATTCCAATGTCCTTTCCAGCATGACCCCCTCCCGCGGGTCGGTGCTGTAGCTGTAGGTGGTTTTGATGGTCAGCTCCACATACCGGGCGGCCCGGTCCATCGCCATGGGAAGACTGTCCCCCTGGAGCAGGGAGGCGGTGAGCACCGCCGCGAAGATATCCCCGGTGCCGGGGTAGTGGACGGGGATGTAATCCCCCGCCGATTTCCAGAAGGAGTTGTGCTCCCGGTCGTAGCAGATGTTGGCGTACTCCCCGGTTGCTAAGGTCACCCCGGTGATGACCACCTTCTCCGGCCCCAGCTCCCCCAGCCGTACCAGCATACTCCGGGCGGCGGCGGTGCTCACCGCCCCTCCGGCGGGGGATTCCCCCAGCAGGATACAGGCTTCGGTGATATTGGGGGTGATGACCTGGGCCCTGCGGACCATTCGGCCGATGCCCTCCACCATTTCGGGGGTAAAGGCCCGGTACAGCTTGCCGTGGTCCCCCATCACCGGGTCCACCACCACCAGGGCGGAAGGCCACCCGTCGAAGAACTGGAGGCAGTGGGCCACCTGGTCCGGGGAACTGAGATAGCCGGTGTAGATGCACTCCAGCGCCAGCTCCACCCGGCGGTAGTGGCTTAAACAAGGCTCCATATAATCGGTGAGGTCCCGCTGGCAGGGTTCCCCAAAGCCGCCGGTGTGGGTGGAAAGGACGGTGGTGGGGATGGGGCACACCTGCATTCCCATTACCGAGATAACCGGAAGGATGACCGAAAGGGAGCACCGGCCAAAGCCGGAAAGGTCGTGGATGGCCGCCACTCTGGGGGGACGTGAGAGCATCTTCAGCACCTGCTTTCATTCTTAGTATAGCCGGGAGAATGGGAAAACTCAAAAAAGAGAAAGAGGCCCCAAGGGCGGCAGCTTTTTATAGAAATACGCCAATTGGGGCAATCTATTTATACCACAGTTTGTGAAGGATTTCCAGTAAAATTTTTCCGCAGAGGAATGGGATTTTCCTGGAACTGGGATTTTTTACAGCTTTCCACCGGTTTTTTCCGGATTTTGTTGTGCAACAGGTAGAAGCTGGAGAAAAACCGCTGGCAGAATGTACAAGGGGTATCTTTCCCCCGTCGGGAAAAAATGATGATGCAGGGGCCTTTCAGTGCCCCCTGCATTCCAGTTTACCATCAGAAGGAGACTTTCATATGAGCCATATGAACAAGAGCAGCATCTCCGCCACCGCCGCCGGACTGGCGGCCACCGCGGCGGCTGTAGGGGCCGCCGCCTATGTGATGAACGCCCGCTCCATGAAGGGCCAGCGGAAGGCCATTAAGAAAACCGCCGCCAAGGCAGGCCGGGTAATGACCGACGTGGTCAACGGCGTAGTGGACAGCATGGCAGACCACATTCTGGGCTAAATGGGAAGTTTCATCCCACAGCTAAAGGGAGGGGAAAGCCCTCCCTTTACATAACGTACCTGCCCTCGATAAGTTCGAGCCGGGGATAAAACCACAAAAACAGCCAGGGTTTTTACCCTGGCTGTTCCGCTTGTCGAAAAAGTCTTTTCGACAAGCGGAAGCC
>WSMP01000121.1 GCA_013316495.1 Angelakisella sp. | reverse complement strand
AGATAGCTCCGAAGGCGAGAATCTTTGTTCGTAAGCCCTTGTATTTCCTCCTGGGATAGGCTATAATGGGGATGTCAACAACGAAGAAGCCACCGCCCCCGCCTGTTTTTGGCGCGGGAGGGAGACAGGAGGATGCACCATTATGGCAAAGGAAAAAGACAGCGGAAAGGTAAAGGCCGTCCCCATCCCCACCACAGAGGAAGAAAAGCTGAAGGCTCTGGACACCGCCCTGGGCCAGATTGAAAAGCAGTTCGGCAAGGGGGCTGTGATGAAGCTGGGGCAGAATGCCACCATGAACGTGGAGGCCATTCCCACCGGCAGCCTCTCTTTGGATATCGCTCTGGGCATCGGCGGCGTGCCCAGGGGGCGCATCATCGAAATCTACGGGCCGGAATCCTCCGGTAAGACCACGGTGGCCCTCCATGTGGTGGCCCAGGCCCAAAAGCTGGGGGGCAACGCCGTCTTCATCGATGTGGAGCACGCCCTGGACCCCGTCTACGCCAAGGCCCTGGGGGTGGACATCGACTCCCTGCTGGTGAGCCAGCCGGACACCGGGGAGCAGGCCCTGGAAATCTGCGAAGCCCTGGTGCGCTCCGGGGCCATCGACGTGGCGGTGGTGGACTCGGTGGCCGCTATGGTCACCAAGGCGGAAATTGAAGGGGAGATGGGGGACACCCATGTGGGCCTCCAGGCCCGCCTTATGTCCCAGGCGCTGCGCAAGCTCACCGGGGCCATTGGCAAATCCAACGCCGTGGTCATCTTCATCAACCAGCTGCGGGAAAAGATTGGCGTTATGTACGGCAACCCGGAGACCACCCCCGGTGGCCGGGCCCTGAAATTCTATTCCTCGGTCCGCCTGGATGTGCGCAAGGTGGAGCAGCTGAAAAACGGCACCGAGCTTATTGGCAGCCGCACCCGCGTCAAGGTGGTGAAAAACAAGGTGGCTCCCCCCTTCAAGGAGGCGGAGTTTGATATCCTCTACGGGGAGGGCATCTCCCGCGACGGGGAGGTGCTGGACCTGGCGGTGAAGCTGGAAATCATCCAGAAGAGCGGCTCCTGGTTCTCCTACAACGGGGAGCGCCTGGGCCAGGGCCGGGACAGGGTGCGGGACTACCTGCGGGAGCACCCGGAATTCTGCGAGGAGGTTGCTGCCAAGGTGATGGAAAACCGGGACCAGCTGAAAAAGGCCCCCGCCAAGGGCGCCGGCCCCAAAAAGCTGGGCCAGGTGAACATCACCGCCGAGGTGGAGGACGAGGCCGAAGAATCATAACTTTATTGACTCGCCGATAACTTTATTGTATAATTAGCTTGGGCCTGGTTTGAAGGCAGAGAAAAGAGCGAAACAGGCCCTAGAGGGGGCGGTCAGACGTTGTGTATAAAGTTATATTCTATCGGGAGAGCAGCGGAAAAATCCCCGTTCTGGAATACATCGAAAAATTAGCAGCAGGCAAAAGCAAGGACGACCGCGTCAAACTGCACAAAATCCAGGACTATATTAAGGCACTGGGGCAGTATGGAACAATGGCTGGCCTGCCTTATGTAAAGCATCTGGATGGGGATATTTGGGAGCTGCGGCCAATCCGGGACCGGATTTTGTTTGCCGGAGTGGTTGGCGGCCAGTATGTACTGCTCCATTCTTTTGTGAAGAAGACACAAAAAACGCCGTCTTGCGAAATTGAAAAAGCAAAGCGCGAATGCGCAGATTTTAAGGAGAGGAGTGAGCTGTATGAGTAAAATTAGCTCGGTAGGGCCTTCCTGGGATGATGTTGAAAAGGCGCTTTTTACCCCGGAGGAAATTGCAGAAAGCGACCTGCGGGTGGCGCTGATTGGCGAACTGGTCAAAGCACGGCAGGAGCGGGGGATTACCCAAAAGAAGCTGGAAGAGCTGAGCGGGGTGAAGCAGCCGGTCATCGCCCGGATGGAAAACGGCAGCACCACCCCCAATCTCAGCACCGTCTTAAAGGTGCTCGCCCCTCTGGGGAAGACCCTTTACATCGGGGATCTGCATCCGTAAGGGAGGGCAGGCCCGTCCCGGAAATTATTTTGCTGGTTTTTATTGCATTATCATCTGGTTTTTGATATGATATAGGCAGCAGCAAAAAACGAAAGGTGGCTGAAGCCTTGGAAAAGATCAAGTTCATCACCGATACTGCCTGCGATATCCCTCTTTCTACCGCCATGGCCCAAGGGGTGGAGGAGGCCCCTCTCTCCGTCACCATCCTGGGGAAGACCTACCGGGAAAGCTACGACATCAGCCCCCAGGAGTTCTACGAGCTTTGCGGAAAATCCAAAGAGCTGCCGGTGTCCGCCGGGGTCAACTCCACCGAGTATTACACCCGGCTGGAGCGGGCCTGGGAGGAGGAATATACCGCCGTCTGCATCGTCTGCATCAACGCCAGGGGCTCGGTTTGCTACACCGCCGCCTGCCATGCCAGGGACGATTTCTTTGAGGAGCACCCGGAGGCAGTGGGAAAGCTGCGGGTGGAGATTGTGGACAGCCGCACCTATTCCATCGCCTACGGTATCCCGGTGATGAAAGCCGCCCGGATGGCTAAAAACGGCAAATCCTTGGATGAGATTCTCTCCTTCTTTGACGACTGGTTTGACCGGGTGGAGATTTACTTCTGCCCCCTCACCTTCGAATATGTGAAGCGCAGCGGCCGGGTGAGCCGCACCATCGCCTTTGTGGGGGACGCTTTGGGCATCCGCCCCATCATCCATATCATCGAGGGCAAAACCGCCGCCGACGCCAAGGTGCGGGGCAACAGCAAAATCACCGAGGCGATGGAGAAGCTGGCTGTCAGCCGGATGCTCCCCGCCGGGGACTACGGCATCCTGGTGGGCACTCCGCGGGATCTGGCGGAGGACCTGGAGCGCCGCCTCACCGCCTACACCGGCCACAGTCCTGCCGTGGTGGAAAGCGCCGGGCCCTGCATCACCATCAACGGCGGCCCCCAGCTGGTGGCCTTCTGCTGCCTAAGCCGCACCCCCAGGGGAGAGTTCGGCATCACCGGCAAGCTGTACCACGCAGCGGAAAGCGTGGCGGAGGCCGCGGTAAAGACCGCCGCCGCGGCAGCTGGAACGGTGGCGGAAACCGCCGCCAAAACCGCTGCGGCCGCCGCCAAGGCCGGGGAGGAGCTGCTGAAAAACGTGGCGGATAAGCTGAACAAATAGATAGAAAAAGGGCACCCCGCTCCCCAGTCTTCCGCCGGAGGGCGGGGTGGTTTTCGCAACTTTATGATTCATATTTTTTCAACAGGTCTTCAATTGCCTTGCCAACCTTCTCTGCCCGTTCTTCGCTCAACCAGTCACTTTTTCCTGACTGGGATAAAGGCTTTTTCTTTTCAATGACCTTCTTTTCCGTTTTCTTGAGTTTACAGTCTCTTTCCCCATTTGCCATTCCTTCATTGGAAAGGGGTTCATATATTTCCACAATCATCTCCAGTTTATCATTTTTTAGATGTTCACTGGTTAAGCCGAAATAAGCCGGATCTGTGTGAAAAACCTCATACAAATGGTGGCCGCATCGTATTGCCATAGAATAGGATTCTCCAACATACAGCGGAAAATAGTCTCCATCTTTATCTTTATCTTTTTTATCTTTACCTTTACCATCAGTCAGACCTACCCAAATTATATAAACACCAGCGTGTATAGCATCCTCATTAAATGTCCCATCTTTTTGAAAAAAAGTGATTTTCATACTGTCCTCCATAATTTTGTCGTTTTTTACATTATATACGCTACAGCCGTAAAACGCAATGGGTGGCTACTTTTTCAGCAGCCGGATGTGGCCGCCCTCGTCCAAAAACAGCAGCAGCGTCACCGCCATGGGGGCGGCAATAAGCCCCATAAAGCCCCCCAGCTTCATCCCGGTATACATGGCAATAAGGGTCACCAAGGGGGAAAGACCGATGCGCCGCCCCACAATTCGGGGCTCCAGCACGGTGCGCACCCCGGTCACCACCCCGTAAAGCAGGAGGATGCCTGCCCCCAGCGTGGGGCTTCCCTGGAGCAGGGTCCAAAGCCCCCAGGGGACCAGGACGCTGCCGCTGCCCACCACCGGCAGGATATCCACCACCGCCACCAAAAGGCCGATAATCAGGTAGTAATCCACCCGCAGCAGCCACAGCCCCAGGCTCACCTCTCCAAAGGTGATGAGCATGATGAGAAGATAGGCCGCCAGCACCTGGCGGATGGTGGCAAAGAGAAAGTCCTTGGACTCCCGCACCAGTCCCGCCCACCGCTGTGGAAGCTGGCGGAGAAGGAAAGCCCCAATCCTTTCATAGTCCGGCAGGATGAAGAAGGAGGAGAGGACGGTGAAGGAGCAGGCCAACAGCACCGCCGGCAGCCGTCCCGCAAAGCTCCCCGCCGCCGCCAGCAGCCGGGCGGAAAGGGTGGAGATGCTCTCCTGGAGGAGGGGCCCCAGGCGGCCAGTCATCCCCCGCAGGGCGCTCTCCGCC
>WSMP01000120.1 GCA_013316495.1 Angelakisella sp. | reverse complement strand
TGTCAAGGATAGGGGCCGCCGAAAAAGCGGGGGCCGGGGCGGGGCTTTTTAGGCATCTCTTCCAGGGGGAGTTTTGCCGGACAACTTGCCATCCGGCTCCCCAGATGATAGAATGGACTAAAGCGAATTCCAAAATCTCCCCCATAACGCCTGACCGGAGATTTTGAATCGGCTCTAAGGGAGGCATTGCAATGGTATACAAAAACATCCTGGAGGCGGTGGGGCACACCCCCCTCATCCGCCTGGGGCGCATAAACGGCGGCCCGGAAAGCGCCCAGGTGCTGGTGAAGTTCGAGGGGGTAAACGTGGGCGGCTCCATCAAGACCCGGACCGCCCTCTCCATGATTCTCCAGGCGGAGCAGGAGGGGCGAATCGGGCCGGACACCGTGATTGTGGAGCCCACCAGCGGCAACCAGGGGATCGGCCTGGCCCTTATCGGGGCGGTGCGGGGGTACCGCACCGTTATCATCATGCCCGATTCGGTAAGCGAGGAGCGCCGCAAGCTGGTGCGCCACTACGGGGCGGAGGTAGTGCTGGTCCACGACGGCGGGGACATTGGGGACTGCATCCGCCGCTGCCTGGAAACCGCCCTGGACATGGCGGCCAGGGACCCCAAGGTGTATGTCCCCCAGCAGTTTGAAAACCCGGCCAATAACCTGGCCCACCGCCGGCAGACGGGGGTAGAAATACTGGAGCAGGCGGAGGGGCCCATCCACGGCTTTTGCTCCGGCATCGGCACCGGGGGAACCATCAGCGGCGTGGGGGAGGTGCTGCGGCAGCGGTACCCGGATATGCGCATCTGGGCGGTGGAGCCGGAAAACGCCGCCATCCTCTCCGGCGGCACCATCGGCAGCCATATCCAAATGGGCATCGGGGACGGGCTGATTCCCCAAAACCTGAACCAGCAAATCTACGACCAGGTCTGCGTCATCTCGGACCAGGAGGCCATCGACACCGCCAAAGCCCTGGCCCGGCAGGAGGGCATCCTTTGCGGCATCTCCAGCGGCACCAACGTGGCGGCGGCCCTGCGGCTGGCCAGGGAGCTGGGCCCAGGCAAAACGGTGGTAACCATCCTCCCCGATACGGCGGAACGGTACTTTTCCACCCCCCTCTTTGAAGGGGAATGAGGAAAAGAGGCAGCGGATTTTAACCCGCTGCCTCTTTTCCTTTTACAGCTCCAGCTGCCATTCCAGGTAGCCGCCCACATCGTAAACCTGGGTATACCCCAGCTCCGCCAGGCGCTGGGCGGGACGCCAGCTGCAAGCGCCGGTGCGGCAAAAAACCAGCACCGGGGCAGCCGTATCCCGCAGCAGCAGGGGGGCCTTGCGGTCCACCTCCGCCTCCGGGATGGAAACAGCGCCGGGCAGCGTCCCCCGCCGGTATTCCCCAGGGCTGCGGGTATCCACCAGGGTGGCCCGGCGGTCCTCCATCAGCAGCTGCCTGGCCTGTGGGATGGTAAGGTGGGTGTAGCCTTTGCCCTTCATGGCATCAGCTCCTTTGCTTGGAAGTGGGGGAGATTTCTATTCTCCCTGTAAAGGGGAGCTCCCCACCCACAGGATATGCCCGGTCCATCCCACCGGTGCATGGCTGTTATGCCCCGCTCTCCAGCAGGCGCACCTCCAGGGCCACCCCCTGGGGCGGCAGGCTGCGGGTGGCGATGCCCTTATGGTAGATGTTCAGCAGCGCCCCTTCCTTCAGGGCCTCCGGCGCAAGGCGGAACTGGGTGCTCTCCCCGGTGTGGAAAACAAACTGCCGCATGGGGTCCCCCCAGCTCTCCGAGGGGGTATCCAGGGGCACCATCACCAGGTCCACGGAGCCGTCCTCCCGCTCCCCTTTTTCCACCAGGATGCCGTTATAGTACACCCCCTCGGCGGGAAGCAGCTTGTTGGCGGCGATGACCTTCTGGCTGGCCCCCTCCCCGCCGGCCGGGCTGTAAAAAATCTCCAGGTGGTCCCCCTCCTGGATAGTGGCCAAATCAAAGCTGGCCTGGCTCTCTGGCGTGAAAACCACCAGCAGCTCCTCCGCAAAGCCGGAGCCGGGGAAGGCGGTAAGGCAGTAGGCCGCCTCCCCGGCGCCGCCGGTTTTTGCAGATGTAACCGTCCCCCGGTACTGGGCGGCGTCAGCAACATAAAGATGCTCCATTGCAGTCTCCTCCTCTTCCTTCTCTGTCTCTTCGGTTTGGGGTTCCAGCTCCTCCGGAAGGGATGCCACCGGGGTGGCCGGGATGCTGGATGGGGCGGCGGGGGGCTGGCTGGCACAGGCAGTTCCCGCGCAGCAGATTGCCAGCGCCAGCAGCGCGGCCGCAACTCGTTTTAAACGCATAGTCGTTCCTCCTTCTGGCAGTTCTGGAAGGATGCTATCCGTTCCACCCTATTTGTGGCGGTTTTTCTCCGTTTTGTTGAGGGGGCTGGTTTAGAAAAAAGGAACAGGAGGGGCTTCCCCCTCCTTGTTGTTATACTGTCCGTTATTTTTCCGCATTTTTCTCCAAAATATCCCGGATTTCCCGCAGCACCTCCAGCTCTGGGGCAGGCTTGGGCGGTTCGGGAGCGGGGGCGGGCTCCGCCTCCTTTTTCCGACGGAACTGGTTCATCACCTTCACCATCAGAAACACCACAAAGGCGATGATGAGAAAGTTCATCACCTGCTGGATGAAGTTGCCGTAGGCGATGGCGATGCCGGGCTCCTCCCCGCTGGCCGGAACCAGGGTGAGGGCCATGGAGGTGAAATCGGTATCCCCGATGATCCAGGCGATAAAGGGGGTGATGATGTCCTTCACCAGGCTGTTGACGATGGAGGTGAAGGCGGAACCGACGATGATACCGACGGCCATGTCCACCACATTCCCCCGCGAGATAAACTCCTTAAACTCCCCTGCCAGCCCCTTGGCCTTGCTGGCTGTGTCTTTCACGTCCACTTTCATAAAACGACCTTCCATTTTTCATAACCTCCCGCTTTCGTATTGACTAGCAAGTCATTGCCCTTTACACCATTTCTACCGGTAGGGATAAACCGATTCCACGCTGAAGATGTGAAAACTGTCTGTTTTCCTCTCCCGCATGACGCTGAGGGGGCGGCCGGTGAAGTGATACCCCAGGTCAAAATCGTAGAGAACGATGGCTGTATTCACCCGGCGCTTCAGCTTATCCGCAAACTTATCCCGCAGAACCTGGATGATTCGCTCCCCATAGGGGAAACCGGCGAACAGCTCCTCCGCCCGGTTGGACTTCTTGTCGAAAAACACGGTTTCTATACTCCCCGTAAACTCTTCTCGAAGGTACAGTTCTCGCAGAAAGCGCCGGGGAATGCCCTCCTACAGGGTAAAGAACTCCTCCGCCTCCAGGCGGGAGGGAAAGATGCCGCCAAACACCTCCAGGTGATTGTGCTCCTCCCTTTTGGGCCGGACGTTCTTTTCCACTTCGTTGTTTTCCGACATTTTATACCCTCCGTATCATCCTCTTCTCCGTTTGCCAATCCAAACGCTGGGGGCAAAGAGCATCAGCATGGGGAAAATTTCCAACCGCCCCAGGAGCATATCCAGAATCAGCACCAGCTTGGAGAGGGGGGAAAGGGCGGCGTAGCTGCCCATAGGGCCCACAATCCCCAGGCCGGGGCCGATGTTGTTGATGCAGGCCAACACCGCGGAAAAGGTGCTGTCAAAGTCCATGTTGTCCAGAGAGACCAGCAGCACCGAGGCGATGACCAAAAACACCAGGATGAAAAAATAGGTGAAGACATTGTGGATGGTCTGGTCCTCCAGGGGCTTGCCCTCAAACTGAAGGGTGTATACCGAGCGGGGGTGGAGCATCCGGCTGATTTCCCGCTTGGCGCTTTTAAGCATAATGATGAGGCGGGAGACCTTCATGCCGCCGCCGGTGCTGCCGGCGCAGGCCCCCACCAGCATCAGCACCAGCAGCAGCATCCGGGAAAGCTCCGGCCAGAGGTTAAAGTCCGCCGTGGCAAAGCCGGTGGTGGTTATTACCGACGCCACCTGGAAGAAGGCGTACCGCAGGCTTTGGAGTATCCCGCCCCACCGGGAGAGGGTGTTCCAGGCGATAAGCAGGGTGGCCCCGGCGATGATTCCCAGGTACCACCGCAGCTCCTCGCTGCGAAGGATGCTTTTCACCTTGCCCATCAGCAGCAGGTAGTAGATGTTAAAATTCACCCCAAAGAGCACCATCCCAATGGAAAGAACCACGTCGATGTAGGCGCTGTCGTAGTGGGCGATGCTATCCCCCCAGATGCCAAAGCCACCGGTGCCGGCGGTGCCGAAGGCGTGGACCGCGCTGTCGTAAAGGGGCATCCCCCCCAGAAGGAGGAGGGTTATAAGAACCACCGTCATGGTGATGTAGATACCGTAGAGGATCATGGCGGTGTCCCGCACCTTGGGCACCAGCTTGCCAACCACCGGGCCGGGGCTTTCCGCCCGCATAATGTGGACACTGCGCCCCCCGGCAAGGGGAACAATCGCCAGCAGAAACACCAGCACCC
>WSMP01000119.1 GCA_013316495.1 Angelakisella sp. | reverse complement strand
AAGGCTTGACCGAAACTTTACCGGCCTTCGGCCCTGCTGGCTAAGACTCCAGGCAATCACTTTCGCCCTTAGTCAAGGTAAGGCCGAAGGCCGTGTAGGGCGTGACACCGGCGGCACGCCGGCTAAGATTCCAGACAGCCCCTTTTGCCTTTCACAAAGAATTTGCAAGCTAGTCACTCTCAGACAAAAGACCGTTTGACAAAGGTGAAAGGGCGTGCTATAATCTCCTTGTTCCAAAAGGGAGTAGCTGGCAGGGGAAGCCCTGCGGCTGTCTGCGTCAGTACGACGCTCCGGCGGGCGCCGGGCGTCCGCAGCTGCATGAAACAGCAAGACTTTTGCCGAACCTCAGTATCCGAGGGGGCAAAGGTCTTTTTTGTACCCCAAAATACAGCGAAGGGAGTTTTCGGTTTTTTATGGAAATCCTGTACGAAAACCTGCTCCAGCTCACCTGGCAGCAGGCGCTTATGTGGGCCATTGGAGGGCTGCTTATCTATCTGGCGATTAAAAAGGATATGGAGCCGGCCCTGCTGCTGCCTATGGGCTTTGGCGCCATCCTGGTGAACCTTCCCTTTTCCGGGGCGGTGGACCAGGTCTATGGCGGCGTCACCGAGCCGGGGATTATTGATGTTCTCTTTAACGGCACCATCGCCAACGAACTGCTGCCTCTCCTTCTCTTTATCGGCATCGGGGCAATGATTGACTTCGGTCCCCTCCTCTCCAATCCCCGGATGATGCTCTTCGGGGCGGCAGCCCAGTTCGGTATCTTCTTTACCATCTCTATGGCCCGGCTTTTCACCCCCCTCTTTCAGCAGTTTTCCGGGATGCCCTTTACCCTCCAGGACGCCGCCTCCATCGGCATTATCGGCGCGGCGGATGGCCCCACCGCCATCTTTATCGCCAACTTTTTCGGCACCCCCTACGCCGGGGCCATCTTTGTGGCCGCCTACTCCTATATGGCCCTGGTGCCCATCATCCAGCCCCCGGTGATTCGGGCCGTCACCACCAAGAAGGAGCGGCTTATTCGGATGCGGTACTCCCCCGCCTCCGTCTCCCGCACCACCCGCATCCTCTTCCCCATCGCCATCACCATTGTGGCGGGGCTGGTGGCCCCCCGCTCGGTTTCCCTGGTGGGCTTTTTGATGTTCGGCAATCTTATCCGGGAATGCGGGGTGCTGGGGAACCTCAGCGACACCGCCCAAAACGCCCTGGCCAACCTGGTGACCCTGCTGCTGGGCATCACCATTTCCACCAAGATGCAGGCCCATCTCTTTGTCAACGGGGCCACGCTGCTTATTATGTGCTTGGGCCTTGTGGCCTTTATCTTTGATACCATCGGCGGCGTCTTCTTCGCCAAGTTTTTGAACCTCTTCCTCCCGGAGGGAAAAAAGATAAACCCCATGGTGGGGGCCACCGGTATTTCCGCCTTCCCCATGTCCGCCCGTGTGATTCACAAGATGGGCCTTAAGGAGGACCCCCAGAACTTCCTGCTGATGCACGCCGTGGGGGCCAATGTTTCGGGGCAGATTGCCTCGGTTATCGCCGGGGGGATGATTCTGGCCCTGGTGGCGAAGTAAGGAGGTATCGTTATGCTTGATATGACCGCGTTTTTGGAGACGCTGCCTATTATGGCCAAGGGGATGGCCGGTATCTTTATTGTGATGCTGGTGATTCTTTCATGTATCAAGGCGCTTTCCAAGCTATTTCCTTAAACAATTGCTGTGTTGCTTACCGCCCCCCTTTGGGGGCTTTCTTTTTTTGCAGGGTAAAGGCATAAGTCTGCTGTGTTATGGGAACTTTAGCCGTTCTTCTTTTTGCTTCTTTTTCTTCTTTCGCAAGAAGAAAAAGAAGGCAGGGCTCTATGCCCAGCCCTGAACAGCCTCCTTTCCGCCCCCTTTGGGAGGAAAATTTTGCGGAAAGCCCCTTCCCCTATAGAAATCCGGCAAAGGGTATGTTATAATAATATCAATCATACAGAAAAGGCCGCTTCCCGGCCTGGACTGCCACCTTTTTGGCGGCGGCCCGGAACCCCTGGGGGGGCACACGGGACGGGCGGCGAAAGAGGCGAAGAGAGTAAAAGACAAAAGGAGGAACGCGAAAAACATGTCCAGCCGCGTCTGCAAGCTCCCCTTCCAGGGGACGGAGAACCAGGAGCGGGAGCTCCGGGCTCTCATCGAAAAGCTCCATGGGCAGGAGGGGGCCCTTATGCCTGTCCTCCAGGGGGCCCAGGAAATCTATGGCTACCTCCCCATTGAGGTGATGGAAATCATCTCCACCGCCATGAACATCCCTTTGGAGGAGGTTTACGGGGTAGCCACCTTCTATTCCCAGTTCTCCCTAAACCCCAAGGGCCGGTACAAGGTATCGGTCTGTTTGGGCACCGCCTGCTATGTCAAGGGCTCCGGCGATGTTTACGCCAAGCTCCAGGAAAAGCTGGGTATTGGCAGCGGGGAGTGCACCCCGGACGGGGAGTTCTCCCTGGAGGCCTGCCGGTGCATCGGCGCCTGCGGCCTGGCCCCGGTAATGACCATCAACGAGGACGTCTACGGCCGTCTGGTGCCGGACGACATCGACGGCATCCTGGCAAAATACCGGGAAGCCTAAAGGGAGGGTCCTGTTATGATGCAGGAGCTTTCCCTCAACGTCCTGGATGTGGCGGAAAACTCGGTGCGGGCAAACGCCTCCCTGGTGGAGATCACCGTGGAGGAGGATACCGCCGCCGACCGCCTTGCCATCGTCATCCGGGACAACGGAAAGGGCATGACCCCGGAGCAGGTGCAGACGGTCATCGACCCCTTCTACACCACCCGCACCACCCGCAAGGTGGGGCTGGGGGTCCCCTTCTTCCGCATGGCGGCCCAGCTTTCCGGCGGGGACCTGACCATCCAAAGCCAGGTGGGGGCAGGGACCACCGTCACCGCCACCTTTGGCCTCACAAATATTGACCGGATGCCCCTGGGGGATATGAACGGCACCATCTCCACCCTGGTCCAGTGCAATCCCCATATAGATTGGGTGTACACCCGCAGGCGGGACGGCCGGGAGATGGTGATGGACACCCGCCAGTTCCGGGAGGTGCTGGGGGAGGTGCCCCTGGATTCCCCGGAGGTGCTGTTTTTTTTGCGGGACTACCTTCAGGAGAACACCGCGGAGCTTCTTGCCCCGGCAGCGGCCGGGGAAGAGCAATGATGATTTTTAAGGAGGAAATACCTCGATGAAAAGTTTAGCAGAGCTTCAGGCCCTTCGGGAGCAGATGAAGGGCCGTGTAGGCATCCGCCACGATGGGGACAGCAACATCCGCGTTGTGGTGGGGATGGCCACCTGCGGCATCGCCGCCGGGGCCCGCCCGGTCCTGGCCGCCTTCACCGACGAGGTGGCAAAGCGGGGCCTCACCCATGTTTCGGTGGGCCAAACCGGCTGCATCGGCATCTGCCAGTACGAGCCGGTGGTGGAGGTCTTCGAGCCCGGCAAGGAAAAGACCACCTATGTGAAGGTCACCCCGGAGATGGTCCCCGCCATTGTCAGCCAGCACATCGTCAACGGCGCCCCGGTGGCCGAGTACACCATCGGCGCCAGCGGCGCCCAGAGCTGAGAAAGGAGGCCGCTTTATGTTCCGTTCCCATATCCTGGTTTGCGGCGGCACCGGCTGTACCTCCTCCGGCAGCGCCCGCATCGTCACCGCCTTTGAAAAAGAACTGGCTACCGCCGGTTTGGATAAAGAAGTGAAGGTCATTAAGACCGGCTGCTTCGGCCTCTGCGCCCTGGGCCCCATTGTGGTGGTCTACCCGGAGGGGGCCTTCTACTCCCAGGTGAAGCCGGAGGACATTCCGGAAATCGTGGAAGAGCACCTTTTAAAGGGCCGCATCGTCAAGCGCCTCCTCTACTCCGAGACGGTCCAGGAGGACACCATCAAGAGCCTGGGGGAGACCGACTTTTACAAAAAGCAGCTGCGGGTGGCCCTCAAAAACTGCGGCGTCATCGACCCGGAGGACATCAACGAATACATCGCCTACGACGGCTACATGGCCCTGGGGAAGGTCCTTACCGAAATGACCCCCGAAGAGGTGGTCCAGTGCATCCTGGATTCCGGCCTGCGGGGCCGGGGGGGCGGCGGCTTCCCCACCGGCAGGAAATGGGCCTTTGCGGCGGCCCAGCCCAAGGGCGTGAAATACGTCTGCTGCAACGCCGACGAAGGGGACCCCGGCGCCTTTATGGACCGCTCCGTCCTGGAGGGGGACCCCCATGTGGTGCTGGAGGCCATGGCCATTGCCGGCTACGCCATCGGGGCCCAGCAGGGCTACATATACGTCCGGGCGGAATACCCCATCGCCGTCAAGCGCCTCCAGGTTGCCATCGGCCAGGCCCGCGAGCTGGGGCTTTTGGGTAAAAACATCCTGGGCACCGGCTTCGATTTTGATATCGACATCCGCCTGGGGGCCGGCGCCTTCGTCTGCGGCGAGGAGACCGCCCTTATGACCTCCATCGAGGGCCACC
>WSMP01000118.1 GCA_013316495.1 Angelakisella sp. | reverse complement strand
GAAGGTGGGGGAGGATATAGAGAGCCTGAAGTTCAACACCGCCATCGCCGCCATGATGAGCGTCCTGAACCAGATGGACGAAAAGGGGAGCGTCACCAAGGGGGAGCTGCGCGCCTTTATCACCCTCCTGAACCCCTTTGCCCCCCACCTCACCGAGGAGATGAACGAGGCGATGGGGGAAAAGACCCTGCTGGCCCGCGCCCCCTGGCCCCAGTACGACCCGGCAAAATGCGTGGACCAGAAGGTGGAGATGGTGGTGCAGATTTGCGGCAAGATAAAGGCCCGCATCACCGTGGCCGCCGAGGCCACCCAGGAGGAGGTTACCGCCATCGCCAAGGAGGAACCGGGGGTGAAGGCGGCGCTGGAGGGCAAGGCGATTCTCAAAGAGATTTTCGTAAAGGGCAAGCTCCTGAACATCGTTGCCAAATGACCCGCCGGCAAAAATTGGAGGGAAAAAGGGTCTTCTTCCTAAAATTTTTGTCATGGGGAGCACAAAAATTTGTTTTTTCAGCAGATATTCCCCCAGAGGGACTTGACACAACAAAATATTGTGTTGTATAATTTGTTGTGTTATCCTTCTGTCTTTGGGGGATATACTCCAGCCGTTTGGCGTGGGGAGGGAATAAGGTAATGGCAGAAATCAGAATTAAAGATAATGAATCTCTGGAGAGCGCCCTGCGCCGCTTCAAAAGGAGCTGCGCCAAGTCCGGCGTGCTGGCCGAGGTGCGCAAAAGAGAGCATTACGAGAAGCCTTCTGTGAAGCGCAAAAAGAAATCCGAGGCTGCTCGTAAGCGCAAGTACAAGTAAGAAGCAAAAAAGGCGGGCATGTTTGGTGCCCGCTTTTTTGTTGCAGGCAAGGGAGAGGAGGGGAGGCAGGAAGATGTCCCTGTTTTTTCCGGACTACAGCTTCCGGCGGGTCTACGAAATACCCTCCCGCTTCTTTTTGGAGCAGGGGGTCCGGGTGCTGCTGCTGGATGTGGATAACACCCTCACCACCCACGATAACCCCACCCCCCACAGGGAGGTGCTGGCCTGGCTGGATGCCCAGAGGGAGGCGGGGCTGCGCCTCTTCCTCCTTTCCAACAACACCCCGGAGCGGGTGGCCCCCTTTGCCCAAAAAATTGGGCTGGAGTTTATCGCAAGGGCCAAAAAGCCGCTGCCCTTCCCCCTGTGGAGGACCCTGAAGAGGATGGGAATCCCCCCCCGCCAGGCGGCCATCATCGGGGACCAGATTTTCACCGACGTCCTTTGCGGGCGGCTTTCCCGGTGCCTTTCGGTGCTGGTGGAGCCCATGGAGGAGGAGGACTGGGGCTTTTTGGCCACAAAGCGCCGGTGGGAGAAAGTTGTCCTCCGGCATTACCGTCCAAAAGAATGGGAGTGACAGACGATGGGACCGATCTGGTTCGGACCGGCGGGAACGGCGGATAGCTTTGCCGCCATGGGGTACAAAAAGACCACCCAGATGCCGGAATACCTGGAGAAAATGGGCCTCAACGCCTTTGAATACCAGTGCGGCCGGGGGGTGCGGGTGAACCCCGCCACCGCCGCCAGCCTGAAAAGGGACTTCGCCGAAAAGAACCTGCGGATGTCCCTCCACGCCCCCTATTACATCTCCCTTTCCAGCACCGAGGAGGAGAAGCGCCAGGGAAGCATCCGGTACATCCTGGAATCGGCGGCGGCGGCGAGGCTCCTGGGGGCGGACCGGGTGGTGGTCCACACCGGCTCCTGCGCCAAGCTCAGCCGGGCCGAGGCCCTGGAGCTGGCAAAGGGAACGCTGAAGGCGGCCCTTGCCGCCCTGGAGGAGGCGGGGCTTTCGGACATCACCCTTTGCCCGGAGACCATGGGGAAGCTGAACCAGCTGGGTACCCTGGAGGAGGTGCTGGAGCTTTGCGCCATGGATGAGCGGCTCCTCCCCTGCATCGACTGGGGGCATTTAAACGCCCGCACCCTGGGGGGAATGAGCCGCCCGGAGGACTTTGCCGGGGCCTTCCGCCTTATGGACCAAAAGCTGGGGCGGGAGCGGCTGCGGGTGTTCCACGCCCACTTTTCCCGCATCCAGTACACCGAAAAGGGTGGGGAGAAAAAACACCTCACCTTTGCCGACCAGCAGTACGGCCCCTGGTTCGAGCCGCTGGCGGAGGAAATTCTAAGGTACGGCTGCACCCCGGTGATTATCTGCGAATCCGCCGGGACGCAGAGCGAAGACGCCGCGGCTATGCGGGATATCTACCGCGCCGCGGCAAAAGGACGAAAGGAGTAGCAAAGCATCATGGACCGTATCCAAGCCCTTGTGGAAAAACTGCCCCAGGAGGTGGACGGCGCCCTTATCACCTCCACCGTCAACCGCCATTACTTCACCGGCCTGCGCTCCAGCGCCGGGGTGCTGCTGGTGACCCGGAAGGGGTGCAGCGCCCTGCTGGATTTCCGGTACATCGAGGTAGCCAGGCGGACCATCCAAAGCTGCGAGGTTATCCTCCAGGAGAAGCTGGAGGAGCAGCTGCCCCAGCTGGTGAAGAAATACGGCGTCCGCCGCCTGGCCCTGGAGACCACCTACCAGACCATCGGGGAGATGAACCGCTTCCAGAAGCTGCTGCCGGAGGTGGAGCTGCTCACCGGCGAGGAGGTGGATAAGACCATCCTCCAGCTGCGCCGGGTCAAGGACGAGGAGGAGATTGGCCACATCCGGGACGCCCAGGCCATCACCGATAAATCCTTTAGCGAGATGCTGAATGTCATCAAGGCGGGCATGACCGAGCGCCAGGTGGCGGCGGAGCTGGAATACCGCCTGAAGAAGAACGGGGCGGACGGCCTGGCCTTTGCCACCATCGCCGTGGCGGGACCCAATTCCAGTATGCCCCACGGGGTGCCGGGGGACCGGCCCCTCCAGGCGGGGGATTTTCTGACCCTGGACTTCGGGGCCGCCTCGGCGGGGTACTGCTCCGATATGACCCGCACCGTGGCCATCGGCCATGTCACCGAGGAGATGGAAAAGGTGTATAACCTGGTGCTGGAGGCCCAGCTGGCCTCCATTGCGAAGATTGCCCCCGGCGTTCCCTGTGTGGAGGTGGACGCCGCCGCCCGCGACCTCATCTACGGGGCGGGATACGAGGGGTGCTTCGGCCACGGCACCGGCCATTCCCTGGGCCTTCAAATCCACGAGGACCCCCGCTTTTCCACCACCGCCGGGGAGGCGGTCTGCCAGCCGGGCATCGTTATGTCGGTGGAGCCGGGGGTCTATCTTTCCGGCCGGTTCGGCTGCCGCATCGAGGATATCGTCCTCATCACCCCGGAGGGCTGCCAGGACCTGACCCACAGCCCCAAGGAGCTGCTGATTCTGTAATTGTTTGGCGGAGGTGTATCGTCGGGGTACATCTCCGCCCTTTTTAAACGGGAAAGGAGCGGTATATTATGAAAAGCCTCATCCTCTACGCCTCCCCCCACCACGGCAACACCAAAAAGGTGGCGGAGCGGATGGCCAAAAAGATAGGCGCCCGCCTGGTGGACGTCATCCGGGAGGAGCCCCCGGACCTGGCGGGGTACCGGCTCATCGGCCTGGCCTCCGGGGCCTACTTCGGCACCCTCCACAAGAGCATTGTGAAGATTGCCCAGGAGGCCCCCTTCACCCCGGAGCAGCGGGTCTTCCTGGCGGATACCTGCGGGGCGGGGTACAAGGACTACACCTATAAGGTGCGGATGCTGCTGGAGGAGCGGGGGGTCGCCTGCCTGGGGCGGTTCCAGTGCCCAGGGTACGATACCTACGGCCCCTGGAAACTCATTGGCGGCATCCGCAAGGGCCGCCCCAACGACCATGATTTGAAGATGGCGGAGCAGTTCATCCTGCGGATGGCCCAGGAGGCACGGTAGCGCTCCAATATGCCTGGCCGGGCGTTCTTTTGGTTGAAACGACAAGGGAAAAGTGGTATAATAACCTCACATGAATTTTGATTTTTTTCCCGGAGGACTGAATTTGCCAACGAAACAGGACTGTATTTTAGATTACGCCCAAACCGCCGGACGGCGGCAGTACACCCGCCTTATCCAGGAGCATCTTGCCCAAACCTACGACGCCCCGCCCCTGGCCCTGGTCCACAGCTTCGGCTGCCAGCAAAACGCCGCCGACGGGGAAAAGCTCCGGGGGATGCTGGGGGAGATGGGCTACGGCTTCACCGACTCCCTGGAGGAGGCGGATTTTATCCTTTACAACACCTGCGCCGTGCGGGAAAACGCCGAAAAGCGGGTTTTTGGCACGGTGGGGGCCTTAAAGCACTATAAGCGCCAAAAGCCGGAGCTGCTCATCGCCCTGGTGGGGTGCATGACCCAGCAGCAGTCCGTTGCGGAGCGGCTGAAAAAGAGCTACCCCCATGTGGACATTGTGGCCGGGGCCGACGCCTGGGCCAGCCTGCCGGAGCGCGTCTACGGGGCCCTTTGCCTGGGGCGGCGGAGCATCAAGACGGCGGGGGAGGAGCCGGACACCATTGTGGAAAACCTCCCCGCCCGGCGCACCGGCTGGCCCAAGGCCTGGGTGACGGTGATGTACGGCTGCAACAACTTCTGCTCCTACTGCATCGTCCCCTATGTCCGGGGGCGGGAGCGCAGCCGCCGTCCGGAGGATATCCTCCGGGAAAAAAATCAAAATTCATGTGAGGTTATTATACCACTT
>WSMP01000117.1 GCA_013316495.1 Angelakisella sp. | reverse complement strand
TAAACCGGAGGAGCCCTGTGCCGCCGGTCACTTGCGAAGTTTTCCCATCCGTGCTATAATCAAAGCTGTAAATAATCCCACCGAACGGGGCGAAGGAGGTTCCTATGAATTTTAGCTTTTTTATGCCTGCCCAGCTGCTGGTAGGCGATGACATCGTGGAGGAAAACAGCGCTCTTCTGGCCGGTCTGGGCACCCGCTGCCTGCTGGTTACCGGCAAGAGCAGCGCCAAAAAGTCCGGCGCCCTGGATGACGTCACCGCCGCCCTGGATAGCCATGGCATCCCTTGGCAGGTCTTTGACGGGGTGGGACAGAACCCCCTCCTTTCCGCCTGCCACGCCGCCGGGGCCGCTGCCAGGGAATTTGGAGCAGATTTTCTTATTGGCATCGGCGGAGGCTCTCCCCTGGACGCCACCAAGGGGGCGGCTATCTATGCCGCCAATCCGGAGCTTACCGGCCGGGATATCTACGACGGCCACCAAAATCCCGCCCTCCCCTTCGCCCTGGTGGGCACCACCTCCGGCACAGGCAGCGAGGTGACGCGGGTGGCCGTCCTCACCGACGATGAAACCGGGCGCAAGCGCAGCGTTGCCACCCCGGATCTCTACGCCAGGGTTTCCCTGGGGGATCCCAGGAGGTACACCGCCAGCCTCCCCCGGCGGTTCACCATCAGCACCGCCCTGGACGCCATGTCCCATTCCATCGAAAGCTACTTTGCAAAAACCAGCACCCCCATCCACCGGGCCTGCGCCGTGGAAGCCCTGCTGCTCCTTATCCCCGCCCTGCGGGCCATCCAGGAGCCGGAGGCCCTGCCGGACAGCGACGGCCGCCAGAAGCTCTACCTGGGCAGCATCTACGCCGGAATGGCTTTCAACGGCCCCGGCCTCTGCTTCCCCCATGCCATGGGGTATTTTCTCAGCGAGGGATACGGCGTGGCCCATGGGGAGGCCTGCGCTGTCTATCTGCCCCAGTTTGTGGAGCTGGCGGTCCGGGAGGAAGCACAGCTTTCCAGCCGCCTTCTGGCCCGTTTGGGCCTGCGCAAAAAGGAGCTGTGCGATTTCATCGCCGGGCTGACAAAAGATGTGGAGCTGCCCCGGCTTACCGACGGGGAGCTGGAAGGGCTCCTCCCCCGGTGGGAAAGCTCCCCCAACATCGCCCGCACCCCTGGGGACTTCACCCCGGAAAAGCAGCGGACCGTTCTGAAAAATCTGTTCCAATAAAAAAGGAGATAAAAGATATGGCAAATATTTGGCACGATATTTCCCCTAAGCGCATCACCCCGGAGGAATTCATCGCGGTGGTGGAGATTCCCAAGGGCAGCAAAAAGAAGTACGAGCTGGATAAGGAGACGGGACTTATCCTTTTGGACCGCATCCTCCACACCTCCACCCACTATCCCGCCAATTACGGCTTTATCCCCCGCACCTACGGCGACGACCTGGACCCCCTGGACGTGCTGGTGCTTTGCTCCGAGCCGCTGGAGCCCCTGACCCTGGTGCGGTGCTACCCCATTGGGATGATCTCCATGATTGATTCCGGCCGCAACGACGAAAAGATTATCGCCATCCCCGTCAGCGACCCCACCTACAACACCTACACCGATATTAAGGAGCTGCCCGGCCACATCTTTGAGGAGATGCAGCACTTCTTCCGTGTCTATAAGAACCTGGAGGGGAAGGACACCGCCGTCAACGAGGTGAGCGGCCGGGATTCCGCCGTGGCAACCATCGCCGCCGCCATCGAAAGCTACATCCAGCACTTTTGCAAGGGCTGATAGAAGCTCCTGAACATAGGCCGCCCTCCCTGTAAGGGATGCAGCTAGAGGAGCAGGAAAGGCGAAGAAAGGAAAAAGACCTGGGTGCGAATACCCAGGCCTTTTTGCGTTGTAAAAGGATTTTTCCAGGAAGGATTCCCCATGTAAAAGATTTTTGATAGACATTTTCCCCCAGGAAAGCTACAATGAAAAGCAGAAAGGGGATGAGCCTCTATGACGATTGGGGAAAAACTGAAAGCAGCCAGAGGCGGGGCGGGAATGACCCAGGAGCAGGCGGCCCAGCGGCTACAGGTGAGCCGTCAGACCGTCTCCAACTGGGAAAATGACCGTTCCTACCCGGATATTGCCGGGGTGCTGGCCCTGGCAAAGCTATACGGACTTTCGCTGGATGAGCTTTTGCGGGAGGATGAAGGGATGCTGCGACATTTGGAGGAGAGCACCAATATTGTAAAAAGCAAAAGGACCCTTTCCCGGCGGCTTCTGATGGCGGCCTATCTAGTAATATGGGGGGTATCCATCGCCTTCTTTTGGGTGGGCACCGCTCCCACCAACGCAATGGGGTACGGCCTGGTGTTCCTCTGGTTCCTCATCCCGGTGGCTACCATGGTGGTTGCCTTCTTTGTGGGGCGGGATGAAGAGTGGCGGGAGGTTCGATGGCTGATGCTCCTGTTTTTTGGGGCGATGTATATGCTGGCCCCCTACGCCACCTTTACCTGGGCCAATATGGCTGCCACAGGGAGCTTCCGCCTGCCGGCGTTGGCGGATATGCTGCCGGGTATCCTGTGCGCAGCGGTGGGGATGGGGTTGGGGAGCGCTGCCCGGCAGCTGGCAGCCCGGAAAGAAAGCGGGGGAGCAGAAGGCTCAGCCGGGGAAGGGGAATAAGAAATACCGCTGCGTCACCTTTGGTTATTCCGGGGCGTTTTCTGTAAGGGGCGGGGCGGTGAGGCCGGGGATCTCCTCCCCGGTGAGAATCTCCTTTTCCTGGCTGATATCCTCCTGACAGAGGTAGACCCCTTCCAGCAGGAACCGGTCCCCCAGCTCCTGGCCGGTGAGATCCCGCTGAAGGATGGTCATCCCGGCAAACTCCCGCTCCTCCAGGGCAGCCAGCTGCTCCTCCGCCAGGGCCTTGGCCTCCTGGGAGGTGATGGTCTTGGTCTCGGTCTCCAGCAGCAGGTATCCCTCCCGGCTCCAGGTGATAGGGGCCAGGCTGCTAAGAAGGGGGATTTCCCGCACCGCCTGCTCCACCTTCCAGGGCTCCGCTGGCGTATCCCCCAGAAAAAGGGGAATGCGCACCGAGAGGATATTCAGATACCGGCGCACCGCTGTCCCGCGGACCCTTTGGCTCTCCTGGAGGTAGGGCACCTCCACTTGCAGCTTTTCCTGGGTTTGGGCCAGCACCTTGGCCCGTGCGTGGACGGTGCGGTTGCGCCCTTTTTTATCCTCCATAATGCCACTTACCAGAATCTCTCCCACATCCACCGAATCCCCCGCCTTAACGGTGGGCTGGCCGTTATAAACCTCCAGGTAGGTGATGAAGCCGGGCTTTGCCGCTACCACATTGTGGGGCACCTGGTCGTCGATGCGTTCCGGCGGAACCACCCGCTCCAGTATCTCCACCACCGCGCTGCTCCCCCGCAGGTTTACCGCCACCCAGGCGGCTTTGTCCAGGCGGAGCATCAGCATCCGCTCCACTTCCCGCGCGTCGATGTCCCGCCGCAAGGCCCCCCGCCGCACCCCCAGCTCGGTGAGGGCGGCCCGCACCTCCTCCTCCGGGATGGTCTGGAGCCCCTGGATTTCCACCTGCCAGATGAAGCATCCCAGAATCAGCAGGCCCACCGCCACCAGGGCGGCCCCGGCAAAGAGCCCAGTACGCTTGCGGTAGCGGTGCAGCAGCACCGGCGCGCCCCCCGGACGCACCGGCTCCAGGATGACCCCCGCCTTCTGGGCCAGCTCCGGCAGGCGGCGGCTTCCGGAAAGGGTGGTGCAGGCGGTGTAGCGGTTCCCCTCCCGCCGTCCCTCCCAGATGGGTACCCGGTTTTGGGCGCAAAGGTTGATGAACCGCTCCAGAAAGCCGTCCCGGATGGAAAAGCGCACTGTTCCCCGGAAAAAGCGGATGATGCTGATGACGGACATGGACACATCTCCTAACTGTATTCCACCGAGAGGATGGTCCCCTCTACGATGGCGCTGGTATCGGTGAGGGCTTTAATCTCCAGCCCCGTGCCGGTGAACTTCAGGATTAGCCGGGGGGTGGAAAGGCGGATGCAGCTATCGGAATACTCGATGATTCCCCGGCAGCCCTCCACCACCGCCTGGCGGTTGCCCAGAAGCTCCACCCGCACCTGGCTGAGGAAGGCTGCCGCCGGTTCCTCCAGTCCCCCCATAAGGAGAAAGGGCTTTTTCCCCGGCCCCGGACGGTTCCCCGGAGCCTGCTGCCTTGCCGTTTTTTTTCTCTGCGCCATTTGAGCATCACCCCGGTGTCATTCTATGCGCCGGTGGGGAGGGACAGAAGCGGTATTCTGGGGATTTTTCGGACCCGTCCCACATATCCATAGGAGGAAAGGGGTGTGGGACGATGAAACAGCGGACGAAGGATTTCCTCCTGGTGCTGGGGTGGGGCGGCAGCGCGGCGGCGCTGCTCTTTTGCTCCCCCAGCGTGGGGGAGGGGGTGCGCCAAGGGCTGGCGGTTTGCGCCGCAATCATGATCCCCTCCCTCTTTCCCTTTTTGATTCTATCGGATTTTTTGGGGCACACCCGGATAGGGGCGCTGCTGGAGCGCCCCCTGGGCGGGCTGATGGCCCGCCTGTACCGGTGCCCCAAAGAGCTGGCCCCCGCCATTTTGATGAGTTGGGTGGGGGGATATCCCGCCGGGGCGCGGGTGCTGGCGGGGATGGTGGAGCCCGGTCCACCAGCTGGCG
>WSMP01000116.1 GCA_013316495.1 Angelakisella sp. | reverse complement strand
CAGCCCGCAGGGCTGGCTCTTGGGCCGAGATCGGGCGAAATACTTTTCCGGAGGGGACATTTCTGCCGCCGCAGCGGCGTCTCGGAGCGCAACCGCCGCATAGCGGCGGGACTATCCGTGCATCGGCGGAGATGATTTTTGACGGTGTGGCGGCCCCTGCCGGCTCGGCGAACCAGCCTGGCGCAGCCAAAAGAAACGAAGTTCTGCGCCTAAAACTCCCCGCTGTGGTCCGCCATAATGCTGGAGGTCCCTTCCTCAAAGTTAATCTGAACGCTCTGGTAAAGGTTGCCGCTTAGGTACACATCCGCCACCGACATCCCCTCTCCGGAGAGAGGCACCGTTACCGCCCGCTGCTCGGCGGGGTCAATGGAGGCAGAGTAAACCTCCATGCCGTCCAGCTGAACCACTACCGTGTAGGTTTTGCCGGAGGTCTGCATCTTTTCGGTGAAGAAGATTCGCATCTTGTAATCGGCGGTGGGGATCACCTCGTCGCTGGCTACCGTCAGGTAAACGGTGCTCCCCACATCCAAACGGGCGGGGGATTTGGGGTTCTGGTTCAGGATGGTGCCGGGCTCCAGGGTGCTGGCCTCGTAGGAGATGCTGGCCTTCAGCCCTGCCTGGGCAAGCCTATCCCGGCCGGTTGCCAGGTCGTAGGTCATTACGTCGGGGACGATGGTCTTGGCTTTGCCGGTGCCGGTGCTGACATAGACGGTGATGGTATCCCCAGCCACCACCTCCTCGTTCATGCCGGGGACGGTCTGGGTAACGTTCCCCTCCTTGATGGTGGGGCTGGTCTCCTGGGCTATTTCGTAGTTGAGGCCCTTTGTGACCAGGTCGGCATAGACCAGGGTGGCCTCCACATCCTTGTAGTCCGGCAGGCGGTGGCTCTGGTTGCCGGTGCTCACCTTCACCCGGATGGTGATGCCCTCCTTCACCTTCTTGCCGGAGCTGGGGTTCTGCTCAAAGATGGTCCCGACGGGGTAGCTGTTGCTGAACTCCTGGGCCTCCACCTCCAGCTTAAAGTTTTTGTACTGCTTGCGGGCCGTCTCGTAGTCCTGCCCCACCAAAACAGGACAGTCGGCGTCCGGTACCTTCTCAAAGGGCTTATTGATATGGAGCATCACCCCCATAAAAATGAGGGTCCCAACCACAAAGGCGCAGGTGATGCCAAACAGCACCGTCAGGTAGGTGATTTTCCTGCGGCGCTTCTTTTTCTTCCGGGGGGGCAGGCCGCTTTCCTCGTCCATCTCCGGCTCCTCCTCCCTGCGGGAATTCTTTTTCCGGCCCCGGCCCGCCCTGCTGCGGCTGCCACCGCTCCGGGAGGGCCCGGCTCCATCGTTATCGTCCAAAAAGCGCTGGACGTCGCTCCCCCGCTCCATGGCGGTTTCCAGCTCCGAATAGCCAAAGAGCACATCCGGGTCCTGAAGAAAATGCTCCAGGTCCCGGAGCATCTCCCCGGCGCTTTGGTAGCGGCGGTCCGGCTCCTTGCACATGGCCTTAACCACAATATCTTCCAGCCCCTCCGGGATGGCGGGGTTCAGCTCCCTGGGGCGCAGGGGCCGGGCCTCAATCTGCTTAATAGCCACGCTGATGGGGGAATCCGCCTCAAAGGGAAGGCGTCCGGTGAGCATCTCAAAGAGAATCACCCCGGCGGAGTAGAGGTCCGCCCGCTGGTCCACCACCCCGTCCCCGCGGGCCTGCTCCGGGCTGATGTAGTGCACCGAGCCGATGGCCTTATCGGTGATGGTGCGGGACTGGGACATGGCCACCCTGGCGATGCCGAAGTCCATCACCTTGATGCTCCCGTCCTTTTTCACCATGATGTTCTGGGGCTTTATATCCCGGTGGACGATGCCGTTATCATGGGCGTGGCGCAGGGCCAGCATCAGCTGGACGCAGAGGGCGGCGGCCACGCTGGGGGCCACCACCCCCATCCGCTCGATGTACTCCTTCAGGGTGACGCCGGAGACATACTCCATGATAATCACCGGGTTGCGGCGGTCCAGGAGCACATCGTAAATCTTCACAATGTTGGGATGGTCCAGGGAATAGATGGCCTTGGACTCGTTGCGGAACCGCCGGAGAGAATCGGTGTTTCCGGCGTATTCATCCCGGAGCATTTTAATGGCGACCGGGCGGTTTTCCGCAGTGTCAAAGCCGTGGTAGACGTTGGCCATTCCCCCCACGCCAATGAGGTTTTCAATGAGGTAACGGCCCTCCAGCATTTTGCCCACTACATTATCCATTCTCGTTCTCCTCACAGCAAATGATGACGGCGGTGATGTTGTCCTTTCCGCCCCGGCTGTTGGCGGCGTCCATCAGGCACCGGCCGCTGTCCTGGGCGGCGGATTGGCGCAGGCATTCCCGCAGGGTCACCGGGTCCAGCATGTTGTAAAGGCCGTCGGAGCAAAGGAGGAGGATATCCCCCGGCTCCAGGCGGCAGGAGGTGTAGTCCGCCTCCACCGTCTGGGCCACCCCCACCGCCCTGGTGAGCTTATTGCGCTCCGGATGGCGGCGCAGCTCCTCCTGGCTTATCTCTCCCCGGTCAAAGAGGAGCTGGGCCAGGGTGTGGTCGGTGGTAAGCTGCCGCAGCTCCCCCTCCCGCAGCAAATACCCGCGGCTGTCCCCCACGTTGGCCAAATACAGCACCCCGCCGGAGACCACCGCCAGGCAGACGGTGGTGCCCATCCCCCGCAGGGCCTCCAGGTCCTGGGCGGCCTTATCGTAGACGATGGCGTTGGCGGTAGCCACGGCGCTTTCCAAAATCATGTACACCGAGCGGGGTTCCATCCCCGGACGGCAGGAGCTTTCCAGCATCCGCCGGATCTCCTCGCAGGCCAGGGCGCTGGCCACCCCGCCGGCGTTTTCTCCCCCCATCCCGTCGCAGACCACGCCATAGGCCAGCTCCGGGGAGAAGACCTCCCCGGCAAAGCGGTCCTCGTTGACATACCGTCTCATTCCCTTGTCTGTGGCGCCGATGATACGCAGCACGCCATCACCTCCCCAACCAGTTCATTTGCGTTCTGTCCCGAATCTATATCTATAAAAACGATGTTTTCCCGGAAATATCTTCAGTTTACCTGCTTCCCCCAGAGGGCGAGACAGCGGGGGCACCCCGCTTGGGGACCTTTTGCCATAGAATCCAAGACTCCAGGCAGCCGCTTTCGCCTCTTGCCAGGCTAAGCCCCCGAAGGGGGCGGGTAGGGCGTGACACCGGCGGCACGCCGGCGGAGCTGTCCGCAGGCGGCGGAAATATCGCTCCCCAGCTCCCGGCGGACGGTGGCGTTGACCCCCAGCTCCCCCAGACGCCGGGCGAACCGCTCCACCGCCGCCCGGCTGCTCCGCCGGGTCTCCCGCTCCGCCACCGGGTTTACCGGGATGAGATTTACATGACAGATTTGCCCCTCCAGAAGCCGGGCCAGGGCCGCCGCCTGCTCCTGGGTGTCGTTTACCCCGTCAATGAGGGCGTATTCGTAGGAGATGCGTCGGCCGGTGACGGCGAAGTATTCCCGGCACACCTCCATCAGCTCCCCGATGGGGTATTGCCGGTTCACCGGCATGATGGCGCTGCGGGCCCCGTCCTCCGGGGCGTGAAGGGAGATGGAGAGGGTAAGCCCCAGCTTTTTGTCCATCAGCTCCCGGATGCCGGGGATGAGGCCGCAGGTGCTGAGGGAGATATGGCGGTACCCCAGGTGCTGCCCCTCCTCCGAGCAGAGGATATCCAGAAAGGTGAGGACGTTTTGGAGGTTATCCAGCGGCTCCCCGATGCCCATAAGCACCAGGGAGGAGATTTTCCGCCCCGTCTGCCGCTGGGCCTCGTAGACCTCCCCCAGCAGCTCCCCAGGGGTGAGGTTCCGCACCAGCCCCCCCAGGGTGGAGGCGCAGAACTTGCACCCCATCCGGCAGCCCACCTGGGTGGAGATGCAGAGGCTGGGTCCGTGGTGGTACTCCATCCACACCGCTTCCACACAGTTGCCGTCCCCCAGGGCGAAGAGAAATTTTTTTGTTCCGTCCAGCTGGGATTCCAGCTTCAGCCTGCTTTCCACCGGGGCGATAAAGGCGGTTTCCCCCAGCCGCTGACGCAGGGCGGCGGGGAGGCTGCTCATCTCCCCAAAGGTCCGCACCTGCTTTTTGTGCAGCCAGTCGTAAAGCTGCTTTGCCCGGTATTTTGGCTCCCCCAGCTCCTGGGTCACCCACCGGGTCAGCTCCTGCATGGGCAGGGATAAAAGGTCGGTCATCCGCTTCCCCCCTTCCGCACAAGCACCGCTGTAAAGAAGCCGTCGCAGTCCAGCCCGTCCCGGCCGTGGACCCAGCTTTTCAGCGGCTCCGCCAGGACGTAGTCCCGCTCCTTTGCCAGGAACCGCTCCACCACCTCTTCGTTTTCCGCCGGGTTCAGGGTACAGGTGGAATAGACCATCCGTCCCCCTCGTTTCAGATAGTGTGAAGCATTCCAAAGTATATTATACTGCATATCCGGCAGTCCGTCCAGTGAATCCAACGGTTTATACCGGATTTCCGGTTTCCGCCGCAGCGTCCCCAGGCCGGAGCAGGGGACGTCACAAAGCACCCGGTCAAACCGTTCCACCAGACCAGGGTCCAAAACCAGGGCGTCCCCCGGCTGGGTCTCCACCGAGGAAAGCCCCAGGCGGGCGGCCCCCTATGGTTTGTTGTACGCTGTATTTGCCACGCACCCCCAGCGCGGGGAGTATTCCAGGCCG
>WSMP01000115.1 GCA_013316495.1 Angelakisella sp. | reverse complement strand
GACTTCTTCATGTAGGCCATGGGGTTGAGGCCGTTAACCGCCAGCAGCACCAGCTGGATGATGAACTGCACCACAGCGGCGATGTAGAGGGCGCCGATGAACTTGCCCACCTCCAGGATGGAGGAGAGGCCGCGCTGGGCAATGGTGTTGGCCAGCAGGGCCATAACCGCCCAGGGCATGTAGTCCAGAATCAGCAGCGCCATGTTGATCATCGCCTTGTGGAAGGCGTTGATGAAGTCATACAGGGGCTTGGCAGCCTCTTCGCTCTCGTACTTAATCCACCAGATGGCAAGGCCCAGGAAGGCGGAGAAGATAACCAGGCCGATGATGTTGCTGTTCACCATGGCGCCCACAATGTTGTTGGGGATCAGGTTGCGGATGGTGGTGGCGATGGGGGTGATATCCTTTGCAGTGGAACCCTCGGTGACGATGGCGCCGCCCTTGCCAACGCCCAGCAGCAGGCCGATGACGATGCCGGTGATGGCGGAGACAGCCACCATGCCCATGGTGACGATGAGAGTTCTCTTTACCAGGCGGCCCATGGTCTTGCCCTGGCCCATGTTGATAACCACCTGGAGGATGGAGAACATTACCAGGGGCACAACGATCATCTGGATCAGGCGGATGTAGCCGTTACCGAACAGGTTGTACCAGGTGGTGGTCTCGGCGATAAAGGCGGTCTCCATAGGAGCGTCCGGGAAGCCGGCTACAAACTGCATCACCAGGCCCAGCACTAGGCCCAGGCCGGTGCCTACCATAACCACAACGGCAAAGTCCATGTGCTTTTTGTGGTACAGGACATGGATAAGATAGAACAGCGCTGCCAGAATAACCAGGAAAACGATGGTCTTGATGTCGCTAATCATCAAGAAATTCTGAAAAAATACACCTTGCATACCCTAACCTCTTTCTTCAAACCTCTTTTTTATGTACAGGGTTTTTGCGCAAACCGTTTATTGCTGCCGCTCCTTGATGTTGGTGACGATGCGCTCCACGGCAGTGCGGACGTTCTTTGTATGGGTGGCCAGGTTGATGCGGATGAAGCCGTGGCCGGTGAAGCTGAACCACTCGCCCACGTCGCAGGCCAAGCGGCACTTCTTCTGGATGAAGTTCTCCACTTCCTCGCCGGGGAGGTACGCCCGCAGGTCGATCCAGGAAAGATAGGTCCCTTCCAGGGGGGTGACCACGATTTCCGGCAGCTCCTTGGCGAAGGTCTCCTTCATGTACTGGTAGTTGTGGCAGATGAGGGCCTTCACATTGTCGAAGTACTCCTCGCCGCCGCGGTAAGCGGCCTCCACGGCGATAAGACCCATCAGGTTCGCCTCGGCGGAACCCACCGACTTTATGTAGGCATCGTACTTCTCCATCAGCTTCTCATCGAAGATGAGCACATGGGAGTGGACGAGACCGGCCAGGTTGAAGGTCTTGGAAGCGGCATGGAGGATAATGAGGATATCCTTGTACTTGCCGCCCTCCACCAGCGCGGTGGAAACGAAGGGGTGCTCCTCGCTGTAGGCGAAGTCCTGGTGAATCTCGTCGGCCAGCACCAGCACGTTGTGGCGCTTGCAGATGTCCAGCATCCCGGCCAGCTCCGCCTCGGTCCAAACGCGGCAGACGGGGTTGTGGGGGGTGCAGAGGATGAACATCTCCACCTTGTTTTCGGCAATGGCCTTCTCGAACTTCTCAAGGTCCAGGGTGTAGTGGCCCTCGTGGTTGTCCAAGTCGCAGGTGACTAGCTTCCGGCCGGTGTTCAGGATGGCGTCATAGAAGGGATAGTACACCGGGGGGCAGATGATGACCGAGGCATCCTCCTTGGTGTAGGTGCGCACCGCGGTGTAGAGGGAACCCACCACGCCGGTGGCGAAGCGGACATTCTCCTTGGCTAGCTCCACCCCGTGGCGCTTTTTCTGCCACTGGAAGAGAGCCTCATAGTAGTGGTCCTCTACCCGGCCGTAGCCGAAGACGCCGTGCTCCACCCGCTTTTGCAGCGCCTCGCGGACAGAGGGCGGGGACTGGATCTCCATATCCGCCACCCACAGAGGGAGCAGATCGGCATCGCCGAAGATTTCCTGGAGGGAATCCCACTTCAGGGTCCCGGTCCCCTTGCGTTCCACGCAATTGTCCTGACAGAACTTTTCGAAATCCATTGCTAGTTACCCCTTTCGTTTGTATTTACCAGCGCCGCTGGCATAGTTTACCTTGTAAACTATATTGTAGTATGTGTTACATCTCTTGTCAATAGGATTGGTGCCATTTTGTGTGAAAATATTCTCATCCAGACCACATTTAAGGAATTCTGCACAAATTTAACCCGATATTTTTGTTCAATAATTTTTTGCTTGAACAATTTTTATAGGAAGCGGTACGTTTTTCCCCATCTTGCAAAGAAAATAGAGATGTGATATGATGAAAGTGACCCAAATGCAGGGAGGAAACACCGGATGGACCACAATTCAAACGTCGATATTAACCACGCTTATCAAAAAGTTACAAAAAGGGCCAATCTGCTTTATGACTTTGTCATTCTGTACCATAACTATATCTACTCCCAGCACACCTACGAGGCGGAAAACTGCAACATGATGGAGATCCACACCCTCACCTATATTGACGACAACCCCGGTATCACCGCCACCGAGCTTTCCAAACTTTGGCACAAAAGCAAAAGCGCCATCTCCCAGACCATCAAAAAGCTCATTGAGGCCGGGTATGTGGAAAAGCGCTACACCGACCACGACAAAAAAACCGCCTGCCTCTATGTAACCGAAAAGGGCCAGCGGCTTTCCACCGTCCACAAGGCCTACGACGTGGCGGACATCACCCAAACCGCCGCCTACCTTTCAGAGCAGTGCGGCGAGGCGGATCTGGACGCCTTTTACCGCATCATCGAGGAGTACATTAAGCTGCTGAAGGAATAGCCCAGAAAAAAGAGGAGCTGTGAAAAACAGCCCCTCTTTTTTGTATATTTTGGCAGCTATGCCCCTGTTTCCAATCGCGCCAGCAGCAGGCCGGTCAATTCCTCCATCGTGTCCGCCAGGGCGTCCGCCCCGCTTTGGGCCAGCAGCCGCCGGGGCTTCATCCCCCAGGTGACCCCAACGGTGTAAAAGCCGCAGTTTTTCCCCGTCTGCATATCTACCTCGGAATCCCCGATGTAGGCGGCGCACGTCCCCTCCAGGCGGCGCAGCACCTCCCTGGGCCCGGCGGGGTCCGGCTTTGTGGGGATTCCCTCCAACTGCCCCTGGGCCAGGTCCAGGCTCTTTCCAAAGGTGCTCTTCCACACCAGCCGGGTCTGGTGATCCGGCTTGTTGGAGATGACGGCGGTTTTAGCCCCCGCCCTCTGGAGGCCTTCCAGCATCTCCAGAACGCCGGGGAAGCGCTTGCCCCCCTGGGCGCACAGGTCCCCGTAGATAGCCATATAATCGCCGCGCACCCTGGCCCCGTGCTTTTCGTAGGCCTCCGGGCTCATCATCCGGCGGATGAGCATCTCCACGCCGTTGCCGATGTACCCCCGGTACTCCTCCGGCGTGTGCTGGGGCAGGCCGGAAATCTCCAGGGCGGTATTGGCGCAGAGGGTGATATCCGCCAGGGAATCCAGGAGGGTTCCATCCAGGTCAAATAAAAATACGGGCGCCATTTCATCACCACTTTCTGCTGTTTTTCTTTATTATAGTCCGCTTTTTCTTGACAGTCAACCAAAAGGGTGGTATGATAGGGGCACAAGCCAGGGGGGTCCGTATGTGCGGGCTGAGATATGGGACGGTATCCCATGACCCTAGAGCCGGGCTTTGCTCCGGCTCAGAACCTGATCTGGATCATGCCAGCGTAGGGAAGGGATATAGCCGTTTTCCTGATGTGCGCTTTGCGGTATCGATCCGCGGAGCGCCTTTTCTTTTCCCCTCCGCCACAGCTCCAGGCGCGACAAAAAGGAGGAACTCACCCATGCGAAGCCAAAAGACCCGGACCCTTGTGGAATCTGCCCTGATGATAGCCCTTTCCACCATCCTCAGCTTCATCACCCTCTACCAGCTGCCCCAGGGCGGGGACATCACCGCCGTCAGCATGATGCCCCTGGTGCTGGCGTCCTTCCGCCACGGCCCCAAGTGGGGGCTCTTCACCGGCTTCACCTATGGTCTTATTCAAATGATGCTGGGTTTTAAGAACGTCATGTACTGCGCCAGCCTGGGGGCGATGCTCCTGTGCGTCCTGCTGGACTACCTGCTGGCCTACGCCGCCATGGGGCTGGCCTGCGTCTTTGGGGCGCCCCTGAAGCAGCGCTCCGCCAGCGTCGCCGCCGGAACGATCCTTGCCGGGCTGCTGCGGTATTTTTGCAGCTTCCTTTCCGGCATCATCATCTGGAGGGAATACGCCCCGGACACCATGCCGGTGTGGTTTTACTCCCTCACCTACAATGGCAGCTACATGATTCCGGAAATCATCCTCACCGCCGTGGCCGCTGTGCTAGTGATGCGGGTACTGGACCAGCGCCTGGCTACACGGTAACCGCCGGGGTGCCCCCGGTGTCGCGCCCTCCGGCGTGCCGCCGGTGTCGCGCCATCTCCGCGCTAAGAGCCGCCGCTATGCGGCGGTTGCGCTCCGAAACGCGCCTGCGGGCGCAGTACCCGCCCCCTGCGGGGGCTTAACCCTCCAATGAGCGAAAGTGACTGCCTGGAGTCTTAGATGCCAGGGCCGAAGGCCGGTAAAGTTTCGGTCAAGCCTTTTCAAAGGCCGGGCGAAGCCCGCGTGCCCGAAGG
>WSMP01000114.1:2375-4771 GCA_013316495.1 Angelakisella sp. | reverse complement strand
CCCATCTCGAAGAATGTTTCTATTGCTGCTCCTCCGTTTCCTCCCGCCTTCCCCCAAAGTAGATAAGAGGCACTACGGACATCAGCATTAAATGTCCAGTGAAGAGCCGGCTATTTGCCGCCTCCAGGCGGTTGTACTCCTCTTTGGTGATCTCGATCCTCTCCCCCTGTATCCAGCGGAAATAAGCGCCGTCTATTTCCCGATGTTTTCCGTTGCCCAGGGTGGAAACGCTGATACAGAAGTTCACCAGCTGGAAGATCACCGCGCCTGCAATAAGCAGCCAAAGCCAAGGAGGCAGCCCCTTGCGGCGGCGCGGCGTCTTTTCCGCCTTGCGGCTCCAGGGGTCTCCCCTCTCCTCTCTCTGAAGGCGTGTAAAGCAGAGCCAGTCATAGAAAAATACCGGCATTATCAGGAAAATGACGAGGGGAGAAGCCACAGGCCGCAGATACTGAAGGACCAGCAGAATCAGCAGGGTGAGAAAGAGGATCAGCGCCATCTCATAGGCTTCCTCCAGTTTTTGCGCCCGATCCATCTCCTCCATCTCTATCCCTCCCTATTGTTTCACGTGAAACAAAGAGTGTTCAAGTCACGCAGCCTCCAGGTCCATCTCTTATATTGGATATACTTTAGCCGTTCTTCTTTTTGCTTCTTTTTCTTCTTTCGCAAGAAGAAAAAGAAGTGGGGTTTGGGGCAACGCTCCAGATCAACTTACTTTTCCGGCGGCGTCAGCTTTTCCTGTCCCCCCATATAGGGCCGGAGGGCCTCCGGGATGCGCACCGAGCCGTCGGCCTGGAGGTTGTTTTCCAGGAAGGCAATAAGCATCCGGGGCGGGGCCACCACGGTGTTATTGAGGGTGTGGGCAAAGTATAGCTCCTTGCTCCCCTCCTTGCGGACCCGGATCCCCAGGCGGCGGGCCTGGGCGTCCCCCAGGTTGGAGCAGGAACCTACCTCAAAATACTTCTGCTGCCGGGGGCTCCAGGCCTCCACATCGCAGGACTTCACCTTCAGGTCGGCCAGGTCGCCGGAGCAGCACTCCAGGGTGCGGACGGGGATATCCAGAGTGCGGAAGAAATCCACCGTGTTCTGCCACAGCTTTTCGTACCAGGCCATGCTCTCCTCCGGCTTGCAGACCACGATCATCTCCTGCTTTTCAAACTGGTGGATGCGGTAAACCCCCCGCTCCTCAATGCCGTGGGCCCCCACCTCCTTGCGGAAACAGGGGGAATAGCTGGTGAGGGTCTGGGGCAAGGTGGCCTCGTCGTTGATGGTGTCGATAAACTTGCCAATCATGGAGTGCTCCGAGGTGCCGATGAGGTAGAGGTCCTCCCCCTCAATCTTGTACATCATGTTTTCCATCTCGGCAAAGCTCATAACCCCTTTTACCACATCACTGCGAATCATGAAGGGGGGAATATAGTATGTGAAACCCCGGTTGATCATGAAGTCCCGCGCGTAGGAGAGGATGGAGGAATGGAGGCGGGCGATGTCCCCTTTCAGGTAGTAGAAGCCGTTACCGGAGGTGCGCCGGGCGCTGTCCAGGTCGATGCCCTCCAGCTTCTCCATAATCTCCACGTGGTAGGGCACCGGGAAGTCCGGGGTCACTGGCTCCCCAAACCGTTCCATCTCCACATTTTCGCTGTCATCCCGGCCGATGGGGACAGAAGGATCGATGATGTTGGGAATCACCATCATCCGCTTCTTTACTTCCTCGGCGTAGACCTTTTCGTCCTCCTCCAGCTTCGCCATCTCGTCGGCCATAGCCTTTACCTGGGCCTTGGCGGCTTCCGCCTCCTCTTTTTTGCCCTGGGCCATCAGACCGCCAATCTGCTTGGAGATAACGTTGCGCTGATTGCGCAGCTCGTCGCACCGGGTCTTGGCGGCACGGAATTTTTTGTCCAGCTCGATGACCTCATCCACCAGGGGGAGCTTGTCCTCCTGGAACTTCTTGCGGATGTTCTCCTTTACAATCTCCGGATTGTTTCGTACAAATTTCATATCCAACATGGTGAATCTGCTCCTTTTTATTTGTTTTTTCCTTTTTTTCTTGCAAAAGAAAAAAAGGAAACGAAAAAAAGAATGACGAAACCTATTGAAACAAAAGCGGCAAAGGGAGTAAGGGAACCGCGCTGATTTAAAGCCGGCTTACTGTGCTGCAAATATTTTGGCCGCTTTTCTTTTTGCTTCTTTTTCTTTTCCCGCGAAAAGAAAAAGAAGACAATTTTTTCTTGCAAAAGAAAAAAGGAAACGAAAAAAAGAATGACAAAACTCATTGATACAAAAGCGACAAAGGGAGTAAGGGAACCGCGCTGATTTAAAACCGGCTTACTGTGCTGCAAATACTTTGGCCGCTTTTCTTTTTGCTTCTTTTTCTTTTCCCGCGAAAAGAAAAAGAAGAC
>WSMP01000114.1:0-2279 GCA_013316495.1 Angelakisella sp. | reverse complement strand
AGACAATGGGGGTTTTCCTATTTTGTCAGCTTCTCGGCCAAGCGGGAAAGGTCCCCCGGCGAGAAAAACTCAAGCTCCAGCACACCGCCGACGCTCCCTTTGCGGATGCGGACCTTCCGTCCCAGGGTCTCCCCCAGGCTGATTTCCATCTCCCGGTAGCCGCTGTCCCCCCAGGCGCTCTCCTCCTTGGCGGCTTTCTCCGGGAGGTTTAGTTTCTCCTTGGGCGCCTTCTGCTGGGCGGCCAGCTTTTCCAGCTGCCGCACCGTCAGGCCGGATTTCACCGTCTCCGCCGCCAGGCTGTCCATCAGCTCCTGACTTTCCAGCCCCGCCAGCACTCTGGCGTGGCCGGGGCTCAGCTCCCCTTTCTCCAGGCGGTTTAGGGCTTCGGGGGAAAGGTTCAGGATGCGCAGGGCATTGGCGATAACCGGACGGGATTTCCCCATCCGCCGGGCCACCTGCTCCTGGGTGAAGCCATAGGTCTCCATCAGCACCCGGTAGCCCATGGCCTCTTCGATAATGGTAAGGTCCTCCCGCTGGAGGTTTTCAATCAGGGCCAGCTCCATCACCTTGTCGTCCCCGGCCTCCACCACCACGGCGGGAATCTCCGATAGTCCCGCCATCCGGGAGGCCCGCCACCGCCGCTCCCCGGCGATGATCTGATAGCTTCCCCCCGGCATAGAACGCACAACAATGGGCTGCAACACCCCGTGCTCCCGGATGGAATCCGCCAGCTCGCTAAGGGCGGTCTGGTCGAAGCGGTCCCGCGGCTGGTCCTTGTTGGGCTCGATGGCGGAGATTCGCAGGCTCATCAACCCCTCCCCCACCTGGGCGTCGTTATCCAGGAACAGGGCGTCCAATCCCTTGCCCAATCCTCCTTTTTTTGCCATACTGGATATTTCTCCTCTCTCCTCTTTTATGGTTCCTCTGCCAGGAATTTCTCCCCATCGGCTACCGTCCGGTACAGAAAATTCTCGGAGCCTTCTGCTTGGAAGGTGAGGGCTTTCTCATCTGCCCGAAAGTAATTTTTCCAGCTCTTTCCCGCCCCCTCGTCGGTGATGCAAAGGGTGTTTCCCTCCAGGGTCCAGGTCCCTACCCCGATGTAGCTGCTCAACGACCCTTCGTGGAAGGTGAAGGTCCCGTCCTCCTCCAGCTGGATGGTGAAAGGCCCGCCAACACCGTCCTTCTCATATCGGTAAGTCCTCCCGGCGATGTCCCCCGGCCGAACCTGCCGGGAGCATCCCGCCAGCAGCAGAAGCGCCAAAAGGACAATATATAGCGGTTTATGCTGTTTCATCCCTGTCTCCTTTCCCCTATTGTTTCACGTGGAACATTCCCTATCCTCTTTTTCGGTTATTCTTCACCAGTTCCTTAGCTAGGGAGACGTAAGCCTCGGTACCCTTGGAGGAACGGTCGTAATACATAATGGGCTGGCCGAAGCTGGGGGCCTCGGAAAGGCGGACCGCCCTTGGTATCACGGTGCTGAAAATCTTCCCGGAGAAGTATTTCTTCACCTCGTCCACCACCTGCACCGTCAGATTCAGGCGGCTGTCGTACATGGTGAGAAGCACTCCCTCGATGTCCAGCTGGTCGTTGTACATCCGCTTGACGGTGCGGACGGTGGAAATCAGCTGGCTGACGCCCTCCAGGGCGTAATACTCGCATTGGAGGGGAATCAAAATGGTATCGGAGGCCGCCAAGGCGTTTACGGTCAGCAGCCCCAGGGAGGGGGGGCAGTCGATGAGGATAAAGTCATATTTCTCCTTTTCCCGAAGAAGAGCCGCCCGAAGGGCCATAGTACGGTTTTCCAGCTCCACCAGTTCCAGCTCCGCCCCCGCCAGGGAGATATGGCTGGGAAGAACCCACACATTCTTAAAGGCTGTTTTGACAATGGCTTTTTCCGCTTCCGCCCGGTTGATGAGCACATCGTAGCAGGAGGCCTCCACCTCCCGTTTGTTGATGCCCAGACCGCTGGTGGCGTTCCCTTGGGGGTCCAGGTCACAGAGCAGCACCTTTTTCCCCAGCTCCCCAAGGCCTCCCGCCAGGTTCACCGCGGTGGTAGTCTTTCCTACTCCTCCCTTCTGGTTGGCAATGGATATGATTTTCCCCATAACGCTCCTCCTTTTACACAACAAATTTCTGTCTTTAAGTATAGCACAGCTGCTTCTTGTAAGCAACAAAAATTGCCTGTCTAGGTATAGGCGGCGATAAATTTTACCCAACCTATCTTCTTTTTCTTCTTACGAAAGAAGAAAAAGAAGCAAAAAGAAGAACGGCCAAAG
>WSMP01000012.1:1793-24340 GCA_013316495.1 Angelakisella sp. | reverse complement strand
GACCGCCTACACCGATGCTGTGAATGACAACACCCCCCATGTCAGCCCCAGCAACAAGACCTTGGCGATCTCCGCTGCCTGTCTGGCGGACGGGACGGAGGTTCTGCTGGACCAGGAGCAGGCCAACATGGTCAATAGTTTCGGGATTGCGACCTTCCTTAACATGAACGGTTTCCGGTTGTGGGGGAACAACACCGCAGCCTATCCCGGCAACACCGACCCTAAAGACAGATGGTTCCCTGTCCGGCGGTTCATGAATTGGGCCGCCAATAGCTTTATCCTCACCTACTTTCAGCGGGTGGACAGCCCAACGAACACCAGGCTGATCGAGGCGATCGTGGACAGCGAGAACGTCCGGGGCAACGGCTTTGTTGCGCGGGGTGTCTGCGCCAGGTACGAAATCGAATACCGGGAGGACGAAAACCCCACCACTGACTTGCTGAATGGGAAGATTACGTTCCATCAGTACATTACCCCGTACACCCCGGCGGAAAACATCCAGGACATCATCGAATTTGATCCCAATGCGCTGGCGGGCGCCCTGGCATAAGTGAAGGAGGGAAAAACAGGTGATTAGCAATAACTATATCCCGGAAAAGATCAATGACGCCAACATCTATCTTGCCGGGGACAAGATGATCGGCACCACGGCGGAACTTGAACTGCCGGAGGTCAAGATGAAAACCGGCACGGTGGAGGGCATGGGCATTAGTGGTGAGATTGACAGTCCCACCATCGGGCAGTTTGAGAGCATGGAGCAGACCATCAACTTCAACACCTTGTACAGCAGCGCCATGGATATGCTTAGTCCGCTGAAAACGGTGGAACTCACTATCCGGGCGGCCCAGCAGGTCTACGATAAGGAGGGCGGCTACACCTTCAAGGGCCTTCGGGTGGTGGAGAGGGGCCGCGTGAAAAACTTCAAGCCCGGCAAGGTCAAGAAGTCCGAAACTATGGACGCCTCCATCACCATCGAACTGACCTACATCCTGATCGAAGTGGATGGGTCTGTGATGCTGGAGGTTGACAAACTCAACGGCGTCTATAAGACCAACGACACCGATATGTTGGCGGAAGTCCGCGGGATGACCTGACAACGAGAAAAGACCGCTCCGGTTATGCCGGAGCGGTCGTGTTTTAGAAAGGAGTTGCCAAATGGCAGAAGCAATTAAATTGGAAATGGCAGAGGGAACTTTCGACACTGCGGCGGAGGAGCGTAAGAATGTGATCCGCTTGAAAAAGCCCTACAGTTTTGAGGGCGTGAAGTACCAGGAGATCGACCTTTCCGGTCTGGACCAGCTGACGGTAAAGGATGCGGTGGATGCCCAGCGGCAGCTTTTTGGCGAGGGGGAAATTGCCACCGCCACCATCTGTGAGACTACCACCGCTTTTGCCAGGACGATTGCGGCAAAGGCAAGTGGTAAGCCCATCGAGTTTTTCAAGATGATGCCGCGTTCCGCTACAGCCCTGGTATCCCGGACGGTGCGGGCTCATATGAACACCGAGAACAGGACCGAAAACCATGTCCTGTACCTGGAGCAGCCCTACAGTTTCAAGGGGAAGGAGTACACCGAAATCGACCTTGCCGGTTTGGCCGATCTGACCTGCATGAACGAAAGTGAGGCAGAAAACAGGATGGCGCGGGAGGGTTTTATGGTTGTTGAGACCTCCTTTAACTACCTGTATGCCTGCTGCATCGCCAGTATGGCAACAGGTCTGCCAGAGGAGTTTTTCACCGGTCTGCCCATTCGGGAACTGCTGAAACTGAAAAACGAGGTAAACAACCCGGATTTTTTCGAGTAAAGGTCCAGGCGAAAGACCTGCGAAGGGCAGCTATCCGGTTGTCGACCATCACAGGGGACCGACTGGAATTTTACTTGAAAATGACCATTCGGGATTTCGTCGAGTTAAACAATGAGGTGGCGGAGGCATGGCAAAAAGCAAAGCGTTAGAACTTAGCATCCATATTGCCGGGAGGGTGGACAAAAGCCTGATGGCGTCCATCAACACCACCCAAAACCAACTAAGCAATCTTGCACGAAATATGAGCCAAGTGGGGACTGCTGGGATTGCGGCGATGGGAGCCCTTGCCACTGGGACTGTGATGGCGATTTCCTCCTGCACCAAGGAGGCAGAGAAGTTTGCCAATGGTATGGGCGACGTTGTGAAGTATGTGGACGGTTTGGCTGATAAGACCGGGAAAATCGACACGACAAAGTACGCCGAAATGTCCAGAGCCATCCGGGACCTTTCTACTCAAATTCCATATACTCAAGATGAATTGCAAAAACTTGCTGCATCGGCAGGCCAGTCCGGGAAAAAAATGGACGACCTGTTTCGCTATGACCGCCATGGAAATATTTCCGGTTTCCTGAAAGATGTTGCAATCATGGGAACCGCTTGGGACATTGAAGCGGAAAAAGCGGGAGACTGGGCGGCGAAGTGGGAAGTTGCCCTAAACATGACACACGATGAAGTAATGACCCTGGCAAACCAGATCAATTACTTAGGCGCCAACAACGCAACCACAGCGGCAGAGATCGGTGAAGTGGTAAACAAGGTTGCCAGCTTTGGGCAGGTTGCCGGGATGCTGCCGGACGATACGGCGGCCCTGGCAACCGCCCTACTGGCGATGGGTGTTCATGTGGATGTGGCATCAAGTTCTATAAACCGGATGTACACAAACCTAAATAAAGGCTCCAGCGCAACAAAGGCCCAAAAGGAAATGTGGAAGTCTATGGGGATGACCGCAGAGGGTGTGGCGCTGGGGATGCAGGAAAATGCCACAGAAACATTGAAAAGTGTCTTTACTGCAATACGAAACCTGCCAAAGGAAAACCAAGTTGCTGCCCTTAGTACCCTGCTGGGACAGTGGGCGATCCAGGCGGGAGGCAAACTGACAACCAACCTGGAAGCGTTTGTAAAGGCGCTGGACCAAGCGAATGATCCGGCAAACTACGACGGGAGCATGATGCGGGAGTTTACTATCAAAGCAGATACGCCGGAGGCGGTGGACACCATGCTCAAAAGCTCTATCAGCGCCTTTGCCGGAGAAATCGGGGATAGCTTCCTACCCGCCAAAAAGGCCATGAGTTTGGCGGTGATAGATTTTATTAGAACCCTGCGAAACGATATGCCGCAGATTCAGCAGATTGCCGAAACCTGGGGCACACTGTTTAGCCAAGGAGTAACGATCGCAGGGGAGGCGATGCACACATCCCTGCCGTATATTCAGCAGGGACTTGATTACCTGATGAACAATGGCCCACAGGTAGTTTCCGTCCTAAAGGGGATGGCAGCAGCTTTTGTTGCGATGAAGTTTTCTCCCGCCCTGGAAAGGCTCCTGGGCGGGGCGGGAAGCCTTTTGTTTGGTACTACAGGTACCAGAGGCGGGAGCCAATCCGGCGGCCTGCTGGGGGCGGTGAAGGGGCTGTGGGACAGCGGACATACAACAGCCGCCGGAATTGATGCTGCCTTGCGGCAAGGAATAACAACAGGACAGCAAGCAGCGGGGATAACCGATGCCGGACGCTGGGCGAAGGCGCGGGCCGGAGTAACCGGCACACTGGCGTCCTTGTGGAATTTTGGGGGAATCACCAGCAAGAACATCGGAAAGCGGGATGCGGCATGGAACAATATCAGTGCAACTGTAAGGGCTGCCATTGATCCCAAAAGCGCAGTTGCCAGCAGCGGCATCGGCAGATACTTCGGCGGAATCAAGGGCTCCTGGGACAATTTGCTAAATACCGGCATAGGTGGTGGTATTGCCAAAGGTGTTGTGGGGACCGGCGGGGTTGCAAAAGAAATTCTTTCCGGCATCTCCCAAGCTACTGGATTGACCGATTTGGTCAACGGGACTTTAGGGCTTGCCAAAGGCAGCACAAACTGGGTCGCTGGCAAGGCTGGAGGCGCCATGTCTGCCATCATGGGCAGCCCCCAAGCAAAAGCTATCGGAGGCGCAGCCGGAGCAGTAGGGAACTTTGCCGGGCCAGTGCTGGGAGAAATTGGAAGTTTCGCCAGTGCAGGAGCAGGGCTCCTGGGAAGTGTTTGGGGCCCTATGGCCGCTGGTTTTGGCAGTTTATTTACCGGAGTTGTTCCGATTATCGGTGCAATTTCCGCCGTTATTGCTATCGTCAGTATACTGGGGGACCACCTGGAGGATATTCGGGGGATCGTCGGGAACGTCTTTGGGGACAGTGGCCTTGCGGTATTTGACAGTTTTACCGGGAAACTCCAGGAAGTAGGCGGATTCATTTCCGGCCTGTTTGGAGATGGAGGCGTCGCAAACGCCCTGGCCCCCCTGCGGGAAAACATCCTCCAGATGTTTGGACCAGAAGCCGGGGCCGCTTTTGACGGACTGACCGGGATTTTACAATCTGTTATGGGGGTGGTAGGGCAGATCGTTTCCTTCTCGACAGGGACGGTAAAGCCCATCATCCAGGACAGTTTCAGTTTTATTACTGAAACTGTTATGCCCATTCTACTGCAAACCTTCACCGACGCCGCCCCGTATATCGCCACTATCATCGACGGTTTGGGAACCGGGATTATGGCAGGTATGCAGACGATTGGAATGGTGATACAAGCGGTTATGCCTATCGTTCAAGGGTTGATAACCGTTTTCTTGAAGGTTGGAAGCGTGGTCATTCCGGCCCTACTGGCAGGAGTAAGCGTATTCGCCACTGGTATCGGGAATATCATGGGCTTCATCCAAGGAATCTTCAATGGTCTCATTACCTTCATTACCGGGGTATTCTCCGGCAACTGGCGGCAGGCGTGGCAGGGGGTAAAGGACATCTTCGGCAACGCCTTTAACGCCCTGGTAGAACTATGCAAGACCCCTATCAATGCAGTGATCGCCATTATCAACGGCGTCTTTGACAAACTACGGGGACTTAGCTTTACCATCCCGGACTGGTCGCCCATCGGCGCAGGCGCAGAGATCGGCTTTAACTGGCTACCGACCTTAACCCCTCTTGCCAAGGGCGGCTTTACCAACGGGCCAAGCCTGGCCGGGGAGGCAGGCCGAGAGGCTGTTATCAGCTTCCAGCGGGGTGTCCGGGGGCAAAACATCGCCACTTGGATGCAGGCGGGCCGGATGCTGGGAATCAGCGAGATAGAAGCCTCCAAGGCTGCCGGTGTGCAGCTGAAAGAGATCGATGCTCCTATCACCAGGGGAGGCCCTGGCGGCGGGCAGATTGTCTTTGCGCCCCAAATCAACATCCAGGGCAACGCCGACCGTACTGTTATCGACCAGGCCCTGGCAGAGGCCGAGGCCAGGTTCCGAACCTGGTACGAGGAGATGGAGCGGCAGAAGGAAAGGAAGAAGTATTGAGTGGTGTACACGACCAAAAGCGGTGATACCTGGGATACCATCGCCAGGGAGGTTTACGGCAGCGAATATTATGCGGACCACTTAATGGCGGCAAACCATGGGCAGATCGGGACCTTCATTTTTAGTGCCGGGGTGGTGCTTTCCACCCCGGCACTGCCCGATGCAAAGAGCGGCCACCTGCCGCCCTGGAAGTTTGAAGCGGAGGCAGACTGATGACCGAGGGAAGAAGCATCACACTGGATGTACAGTACAGTACCGTCTACGAAACCGAAATACCGTCTACGGACGGACAGCCGGGCGCAGGCGGCGCAAGCGGCGGAGGCAACTGGAAGGCGGGGGATTCCGTCGTCCTCCAGAATGCCCCCTTCTACTATGCCAGCACCTCCGCCGGGCCCAGCGCCTACAAAAGCGGGACCTTCTACTTCTACGATGGACTTTGTATTAACGGGCGCTACCGAATGACCATTTCCGCTGACCGGTGCGGCAAGCCACCTGTTGCGGTGAATGTCACCGGTTGGGTACGGGCGGAGGACTGCGGGGCCACCGGAGAAAACACGGGCGCAGACAGCACAAAAAAACGGAGTGTCACCAAAGCGGTAAGGCAAGTGGAGGGAGACGTGTTAAGCCTGTCCTATACCGACAGCGCAGCGGACGAGAGCGACAGCGTGGATATTACGCTGAACGCCGAGGATGACCAGTGGCTTGGGGAATGGATGCCGGAAAAGGGGGCCACCCTCCGCCCCAGGATCGAAGGGCAAAACTGGGAACGGGAGGGGGACCGCAGAAGGATACGGTGCGGCCTGTTTACCCTGGACGATATAAACTATAAGGATACCTCCTCAACCTTGCGGATGGGGGGAGTGTCCAAGCCAAGCGACACCAACTTTAGCGAGGCGGACCGGAAAACCACCTGGAAAAACACCAGCATCCGGCGGATCGGGGAAATCATCGCCGCCCGGTATGGGCTGGCTTTCTCCTTTGATGCAGAGGACCACGAGATCGAATGCGACGAGCAGGACGGGACGGACAGCAGTTACTACAACGCCCTCTGTAAAAACTACGGGCTAATACTAAAAGTCTACGCCCGGAGTATGTGGGTGTATGACCGGGAGGCGTACAAACGCAAGCGCCCAGTAAAAACCATTGACCGGTCCGAGATCATTCGTGGGAGTTTCAGCTATACTACAACCCTTTCCGGGACCTTCACCGGGGGCGACTTTTGCTATACAGACCCGGATAAGGACTGTGACATTGTTTGCAGTATTGGGGGCGGAAGCCATATCAAGACCGTCAATCAGCGGGCCACCAGCGTCCACGATGCGGCTGTCCAACTGTGTGCCGCTCTGAACAACGCCAACCATGGAACGACCAAGATAAAGTTTTCCCTCCCTGGGGAGTGGACCGTAAGCGCAGGGAATAACATCCGGCTGACCGGCTACGGCGGGGAGATCGGCGGGAAATACTTTGTGGACCGGGTAACGCACCGGGTAACAAGGAGCGGGGGGTTTACCAGCGACCTGGAGTGCAGCAAAGTGGAGGCCGCCTTCCATTACTGGGACGTGGGCGGGAGCATCGAGTACAACGCCGGAGAGGAAGAAAGCGGCGAGGACTACAGCAGTATGTACGAAGAAACCAGCCCGGCGGCCAATGCGGCAAGCGCAACGGCGGGGGCCGTGGCCGGGGGTGCGGCGGTACTGACCAACGCCCCTTTCTATGGGGCGAGTGCTTCTCCAGAACCGGCCTGTTACAAAAGCGGGACCTTCTACTTCTACGATGGCGTCTTGGTGAACGGGCGCTACCGGATGACCATTACCGCCGACCGGTGCGGCAAGCTGCCTGTTATGGTGAATGTCACCGGCTGGGTTCCGGCCAGCTTTTGCGCCGCAGGGGACGAAAAGAAAACAGACCTGTAAGGGGGCAGACTATGGCAAGCGTTGTGAGAACCGGCAGGGTAAGCGCCATTGATTACAAGCGCGGGACCTACCAAGTGACCTACTACGACCGGGGACAGAGCGTGACACAAACCATCAACGCTGTGTCTAACGGAGAATACCGGATGCCGGAGATCGGGCAAATTGTCTCGGTACAGCACAACAGCAACGGTCAAGCGGCAGGGAGCAGCATGGGAACCGTCTGGAACCACTCCAACCGCCCGGCGGAGGGCTTCCGGGGCCTGTACCGGAAGGAATACGGGAGGAAGAAGGGGCAGGCATACTGCCGGTACGATGACAATACAGGGGTATTTGCCCTGTACATAGATAAGCGGATCACCCGGATATGCAACGGGGAGATTTACGACGAGGCAAAAGGCGCGGCCAGCTTCGTTGCCAAAAAGCAGATGCAGTTAAAGAGCGCCGAAAGCAGTGTCAGTATCCAGGCAGAGACCGGGGCGGGAATCAATGCAGGGAAAAACATCACGTTAGAGGCCGGACAGGTTATTAGCCTGGAGGCAGGCGGAACTATCAGCCTTTCCGGCGAGGAATTGAAAATTGCCATCAGCGGGGCGGAAATCACCATAGACAAAACGACTGGCGGGATCACCATTAAAAGCCCAACCAAAATCGAACTGCGGGCGCCGGTCATCCAGGAGATCAGGGGGTAATGGTATGGCAGTGGGCAGTTTTATGGGACGGGTATTTACCGTCAGCGACAGCCGGATATTTACTCCTTCGGGCCTGCGGGGAAGCAGTGGGAGCGACTGGGCCACCCATGAACTGATAGGTGAAAAGGCCAGGAGCCAGTGGGTGGGCCCAAAACTGCGTAGCTACACCTTTGACATTCTTCTTCGGGCACAGGATGGAGTGGCCCCCCGCAGCACTTTGGAATACCTCCAAAGAATCGCAGAGAGTGATAAGGTAGACTGGTTTGTGGTGGGCGGTGTACCGCTGTCGCCCCATCCCTTCCGCTTGGTGAATATCACAGACGAGTGGGATGTTGTGCTGAACGACGGGGTGCTGATCTCCTGCAAAGTGGGGATAACCATTGAAGAATACCTGTAAAGGAGAAATGGGAAATGATTTTGGCCGATAGCCCGACTGTCCAAATCGAGCCTGGAGCAGTGAACGAAAGCACCATCAAGGAGGTATACCGGAACCTACTGGTACTGTATGGAACCAGAGCCGGGGAACAGGCCCTTGACCGGGACTTTGGAATAGATGCCAATATCAACGACTGTCCCCAAGAAAGCGCCCAGGCTCTCCTTGCAGCGGAGTACATAAGGAAAACGCAACGGTACGAGCCACGGGCAAGGGTGGTCCGAGTGGAGTGGATCGGCGGCGGGGAGCCGACGGGAGCGATGACACCAAAGGTGGTGATACAAATTGGCTAACATCCGGGAACTGGCAAATGTACCGGAAATCAGTTTTATTGAGGGCTTGACCCTGGAGGAAACAGAGGCCCTGGTACTGGAGCAGTACAGGCGGACATACAAAGCGTTGACAGGAAAAGATGCTGAACTGGGCGAGGCAGATTCCAGGAGGCTGCTTATCAAAGCGTTTGCCCTGGTGGAATACCAGACAATGCAGTATATCGAGGCGAAGGGCCGGATGGAACTGCTGAAAACCTCCACTGGGGACGCCCTGGATAACCTTTCTGCCCTTTTCGGGATATACCGGAAGGGGGCGGAAAAGGCAAAGTCCACCCAGCGTTTTATCCTTTCGGAGCCAAGGCAGGAGATCGTGGCTATCCCGGCGGGAACACGGGTAAAGACAAAAAGCGGGAAATACTTCAACACCATGGACTATGCCGAGGTAACACCGGGAACTGACCATGTGGATGTGATGATCCAGGCAGAGGAAGCCGGGGCGGGCAGCAGCGGGATCATGGCCGGAGATATTGATACCCTGGTGGACCCTATCCCCTATGTGGCGTCAGTAGAAAACATTACGGAGAGCGCCGGGGGGCTGGATACCGAGGACGACACCAGCCTGACCGAAAGAACCTACTTGGCACCAAGTAAGTACAGCTGCGCCGGGCCAAAGGATGCCTATGAATACTTTGTGCGGGAGTGGCGGACCGACCTGGAGGATGTACAGATCACCAGCCCCTCCCCTTGCGTGGTGGAAATCTATGTTGTAATGGCCGGGGGGAGACTGCCCAACGAAACCGAGCGTGAGGACCTGGAGCGGTACATCAACGGGGAGAGCATCCGTCCCCTGTGCGACCAAGTGATTTGCACAGCGCCGGAGGAGGTGCCCTATACCATTACGGCCACCTACTGGATCGGGGAAAGCGACCAGAAAAGCGCCGGGATGATCCAGGAGAAAGTATTGGCAGCAGTAAGCGGCTTTGAAGCCTGGCAGCGGAAACTGGGACGGGATATAAACCCCAGCGAACTGATTGCCAGGATTCGGGGGGCGGGCGCAAAACGGGTAACTCTGACCGCGCCAGGGGATATAGTGGTCCCCAAGACAGGGCTGCCGAAATGCACGGAAACGATACTGACCTATGGGGGGCTGGAGGATGACTAAGAGCCTGCGGGAAGCGATGGTTACAGATGGCATCCCCCGTGTGGTGGCGGCCCAAGCGTGGGCGCAAGCCTTGGCGATTGCCCTTGGAACTGTACATAAAAAAACCATGGACTATGCCGACGGGAGCCAAATTTACACCGCCCTGGACGATGTGCCGGAAAAGGTGCTGGATGCCCTGGCCGTAAGCTGGAAGATAGACTGGTACGACACCGCCTACAGCACCGAACAGAAGCGCCGGATCGTGAAATCGGCCTTGACGGTGCGCCGCCTGATGGGAACGGTGGAGGCCGTAAAACTGCAAGTAGGGGCCATTTATCCGGGTACAACGCTGGAGGAATGGTTTCAGTATGACGGAACGCCGGGGTGCTTCCGGCTGAACGTCAACCTGACCGATGAATCCATTATTCCCCCGGTGGTGATGCAAAGTCCGGCGGCGATCGAAAAGAAAATTGTCACTGCCAAACGGTGGAGCGCCCACCTTGAGGGGGTGGACTACTGGGAGGAAACCGAAGCGGCTGTCTGCGCCGGAGGATACGCTGCCATGAGCGCAACATTGGAGATATGGCCGGAATTGACCGAAAGCCTGGAGGTAACAGGTGGGGCCGGAACAGATGCCCTGTCCGCTACAAGGCAGATTATTGAAATCTACCCAGGGGAGGGAATGGGATGAAAGAAACAGTGGTCGCAACCAGGGATAGCCGAAAGTACAAAACCATTGTCACCGATTTGGGCAAGGAAAAGATCGCTTCCGCAACAATAGAGGGGGCGAAGGTAAACATGGTCACGGTGGTTGTGGGGGATGGTGGCGGAAGCTACTACATCCCCACTGCCGATATGACAGAATTACGGGGAGAGCGTTGGCGGGGGAATATTGCACAGAAGCGTGTAAACCCCGATTCTCCCAACATGATCGAAATCAGAGCGGTGATCCCCAGGGATGTGGGGGGCTTTACCGTGCGGGAAGTCGGGGTACTGGACGACAAAGGGGACTTGATTGCAGTTTGCAATACCCCGGATACGGAAAAGGCCGTGATTCTGGAGGGAATTGCGGCTACACTGACCATCGTGATGCGGATCGTTTTTACCGATTCCGCGATGGTGGAGTTTGTGGTGGACCCAACCGTGGACCCTGTACCCCGCGAGGAGTTTGATGAACTCCAGGAGGCCCACCACAAGCTCCTGCGGGAAATCATGCAGGGCGAAGTCACCGCCAACTTGGCAACCAACACCGGGGAGGCCATCACCACACAGGACGGAACGGCCATCGTTGCCGTTAAGAAAATATAAGGAGGAACACCATGAACATTAAAACGAGCGAACTCCAGGCCCTTTCCAACCTGACGGGGATGGAAAGGCTGCTGGCGGATGACCCGGAAAGGGGGACCGGACTGGTCCCCCTTTCTGCTGCCATCGAGTTTTTCAAAGAGACCTTTCTGTCCGGCGGCGTCCCCTATGGGAAGGAACTCACCGAAAGCTGGCCTGAACTCCAGACCCGCATCCGGGCCGGGAATATGCGGGGCATCCATATCGGGGACTACAAGACCATCACCCTGACCACCGGCGAGGTCGTGGTGATGGAGGTATCAGGCATTGACCACTACTACAAGTGCGGATACCCGACCATGATCGGCCATCATGTGGATTTCATCAGCCGGGACTGTCTGGCCGGTACCAAACTGTTTAACGACACCAACACCAACAACGGCACTGCGGCGGAGCCTAACCCCTGGCGGGCCTCCAAACTGTTCCAGACGCTCAACGACGAGGTAACAGGGGTGTTTGCCACCCTGCCCGCAGACTTAAAGCCCCTTATCATCCCCAAGACCGCCCTGCTGGAAAGACGCTATTCGGAGGCCGGGGCGCTGGAGGCAAGCATCGGCTGGGACTGGAACAACATGGGCAAGCTGTGGCTCCCCACCGAGGTTGAGGTTTTTGGCAATACCTTCTGGTCCGATGGCGATGCAGGCTGGACCGGAGGGGGCGGCTGCAATCTCCAGTACCCCATCTTCTACGGCGGGGCCAAGCACATCATCAAGGGTGCAGGTGACGGTGGTTCCCGCTGCGCCTGGTGGGAGGCGTCCGCCCAGCGGCAGTCGTCTACTCACGTCTGCGTCGTCACCCTCGACGGCAACGCCGCCCACGACGTGGCGACGCACCCGCACGTCTACGCGCCCCTGTGCTTCCGAATCGGTTGATCCAGTACATCCCGCCCCCATGTGGGGCGGGATGGTCCGGGACAAGAAGGGGGGGTTAAAAAGAGTGAGCGTACTCAAAAACAAACGCGGAGAGAGCCAACTGGAATTTTACCATACGGCTACGCTGATCCGGCGGGAACTAACCCGATTTGTGATGGATGAAAAAATCGTCCCGAAGCGGTGGCGCCCGGTTTTCACTTTCCCTATGGTTGAAAAAATCATCCGGCTGGTCGATTGCATCACCGCAGCGAATACCATCTACCCGCAATCCCTCCAGGAGGCAGAACGCCGCCGGGACTACCAGACCCAGGCCATCATTACGGTGGAGCAGATTTTGCAACTGCTCCAGTATATGCTTGATACCCTGTCCATAAGCCCGGACAAATTCCAGCCGGCAACAGAACTACTGGTGAAGGAGGCATCCCTCCTGCGAGGCTGGCGGAAGGCAGATAACAAATTTCTGGAGAAATACCGGAAAGAAGAAAAATAAAGGGGAGAAATCCCTATCGGTCATGCGCTGTAAAACGTCGTGGTTCCCGCTGCAACTGGTGGGAGGCGTCCGCCCAGCGGCAGTCGTCTACTAACGTCTGCATCGTCAACAACAACGGCAACGCCAACAACAACGTGGCGACGCACCCGCACATCTACGCGCCCCTGTGATTCCAAGGTAGCCCGTCCCTACGGGCTGGGCCAGACCGAGTAAGCCCCTGTAAAGGGAGCCGAAAGCCGTGCCATTTTTATTATTTTTGGAAGGAGCGCATAACCGTCCCGAAAGGGTAAATTGAAAAGAAAATGCCGAAAGGCGCTGATGTGATCGGGCGGACGCTATCGTGCCTGGCCGGTATGTCTGTGTGTCCATACTGGTTCCATGCCCGGCATCACTAAGTGGCTATCAAAAAGATACACCCGGCCTGTTGGGAGTGGCGACCCGGCGGGGCGGGCCTGCCGTACAGTGTCCTTTGCGGCAAAGGGAGGCCATCTATGACATCGTTAGAACGGCGGCGGGAGGCGAGATACCAGCGCCGGAAAGCCGCCAGAGGACGGAAGAAACAGGCCAGATATGGGGAGTGTGACCGGCTGGAGAACATCGCCAGTTACCAATCTCTGTACCTGGCAAACCGGAAATCCATGCGGAATGTAAACTGGAAGGCCAGTGTCCAAAGGTATCAGATGAATCTCCTCCGCAACATGGAGGAGACCCGAAAGAAACTTCTGGCCGGGGAGGAAGTGACCAGGGGCTTTGTGGAATTTGACACGATAGAAAGGGGGAAGAAACGACATATACGAAGCGTCCATTACACCGAGCGGGTGGCGCAGCGTAGTACCTGCGACAATGCTTTGGTCCCTATGCTGTCCCGCAACCTTATCTATGACAACGGGGCCTGCCTGGAGGGCAAGGGCGTGGACTGGAGCATGGACCGGCTAACGGCCCACCTCCAGCAGTATTACCGGAAGAACGGCTTCACCAACAATGGCTGGGCCGTTCTTTTCGATTTCTCCGGGTACTTTGATTCCATTCTGCACAAGGAGTGCTTTGGCATCTACCGGCGGGCGTTCCGGGATGACCGGATCGTGGGCCTACTGGAGAGTTTCGTGGTCCCATTTGGGTACGAGAAATTCAACAGCGATTGGAAACGGATCAACCCCAAAGAACGTGGCGAGTACAGCGGCAAGAGCCTGGGGCTGGGCAGCCAGGTGTCGCAGATAACGGCGGTCAGCTACCCCAACAGCCTGGACCATTACATCAAGCAAGTCCTCCGGGTGCGCTGGTACGCCCGGTATATGGACGATGGATATATGCTGTTCCGAAGCAAACAGGAAGCAAGGGAGGCGATGGACCATGTTGTAGCGTTTTGCGCCAGACTGGGGATCACAGTAAACCGAAAAAAGACCAGGATCATCCCCATTCGGCAGGGGATCAAATTCCTAAAGGCGAAGCATCACCTGACGGAAACCGGCAAGGTGGAGCGCCGGATGTGCCGGGAAAGCATCACCCGCCAGCGGCGGCGGCTGAAAAAGTTTGCCGCCAAAGTTGCGGCGGGAGAAATGACCGTCGAAGATGTGTCGATCGCCTACGGCTCCTGGATGGGCTACGCCCTCCACCGGGGCGGCGGGAAGGCGATCCAGCGGATGGATAAGCTGTTCCGGGAGTTGATGGGGACCGATCCGCCGGTCTGCAAACTGAAAAAGAAAAAACGAAAGGCAGGAAAAAACAATGGAAACAAAGGCAAATGAGAGTGTCATGGACGAGCGGATGGGCACCGCCAGTATGCAGGTAAGCCGGGAACAGGAAATCGCCAGCGTCATCAGGGCAAAGTACAGCATCGACGACCAGATTGCCATCCTGCGGCAGAAGGACCAGAAGCCGGAGGAGTACGAGGCGTTTTTCCGTTTCGCCGAGGACGTGAAAACGGCGGTCACGGCGGCCCGTGCCGCCAAGGCTGCGGCGAAAGAAGGCCAGACATGACCAAGACAGAACTTTTGGCAGAGCAGGCTGAACACCTGTCGGAATTGGCTGATATTTGCAAGCGGCAGGCCGCGGTGATCTTGGCCCAGCGATATGTCCTTGAACAGTTTGGGGCGCAGGTAGAGGAGGAAGAAGCCCTTGCGGCCCGAAACCGCCTGCGAGGACTGGTCGGGGACTTAGACATATAGCGAACGGGAAAGGAGAAGCCCATGAACATCGAAGAGATTGTGCAAAACCCACTAATGAGTTGGGGCGGCCTGCTGATGGGGATTATGACCCTGGTGCAGGTCGCCCCCATTGAAATCAGCCCTTGGTCCTGGCTGGCAAAGAAAATTGGCCGGGCCATCAACGGGGAGGTCCTGAAAAAGCTGGGAGAGGTGGAAAGGCGGTTGGACAAGCATATTGTCGATGATGACCGGCGGACCGCAGACAGCAGCAGGACCAGGATTCTACATTTCAATAATGAGTTGCTACGGGACCTTCCCCATACCAAGGAGGAGTTTATCGAGGTCTTGACGGAGATAGACGCCTACGAGAAGTATTGCCGGGAGGACCCGGACTACCCCAACAACCGGGCGGTATTCGCCATTAAAAATATTCAGGAGACCTACAAAAGGCGGCTGGACAAGCACGACTTTTTGTAGAAATAGAAAGGAGATTTGGCATGAACAACAAGGAGAACAGCAAAAGGAACAACAAGAAGTGGGAATGGTTCAAGGCGGCAGGCATCCGCGCCGTTAAGACGGTGGCCCAGACCGCTGTTGCTATGCTTCCCGCCGCTGCGACGATCACGGCGGTGGACTGGGTGACGGTGGCGGGCACCGCCGCCTTGGCTGGGGTGGTGTCCCTGTTGACTTCTCTGGCGGGCTTGCCGGAGGTGCAGTGATGGAACGTTACGGCATCGACGTTTCCTCCCACCAGGGGGCCATCAACTGGCAGAAGGTAACGGCGGACTTCGCCATCCTCCGGGCGGGGTGGAGTTGGTATCAGGGAGGCATGAACATTGACACCCGGTTTATCGAGAACGTGGCCGGGGCCCAGGCGGCAGGTATCCCCTGGGGCGTCTACCTGTATGCCTATGACAAAACCCCCGCCGCGGCCCGGATCGCCGCCAACCGGCTGGCGGACCTGCTGGATACCTACCAGGTGCCCTACCCTGTCTATTACGACATGGAGGACCCGCAGTATTTCAAAACGCCGAAAGCAGATAACACCGCCATCTGCAAGGCGTTCCTGGAAATCATCCAGGCCAGGGGGTACTATGCGGGGCTGTACACCTTCACCAGCTTCGCCAAAAGCTACCTTGATATGGAGCAGTTGGCGGCCTATGACCTGTGGATTGCCGATTACACCGGCAAGGTGGGGTGGACTGGCCCCTATGGGATGTGGCAGCGCAGTGCCGAGGGGCGGCTGGAGGCCATTGGCGGCGGGAAGGTAGACGTGGACCTCAATACCGCCTACAAGGACTACCCCACCATTATCCGAGCGGCGGGCCTTAACGGGTTTGGCGAGACGGAGGACCTGCCTGCCAAGGATGATCTTTCCGCCAGGGCGGAGGCCCTAGCAGCGGACAATGAAAGACTGATGCAGGAGATTGCCGCCCTGGAGGAGAAGATCGCCGCCGCCCGGAGGGCCTTGGACTAAAGGTCCCTGGCCCTTGGAACTGTAAAAATCTAAATTAAGGTGTCCGATTTGGACAAAAAAGGCCCGCCGGGAAATTTCCCGGCGGGCCTTTTTGCGTGTGCTGGCTTGACAATACGACAATTTAGCCGTATTATGAAAGAGTAGAAATTATTGAGATCAAGAAAGGAGGTAATCATGCAGTATACCAAAGAAATGCCAAACCACTTGAAGCGTCAACGTGAATTGTTGGGCATGACGCAACTGATGGTTGCCAATGCAGCCGGAATCCATATCCGGCAATATCAAAGACTGGAATCCGGGGAAAAATCCATGTCCTCTGTAAGCCTGCGTATCGGGCTTGCCATCTGTGACGTTCTAAAACTGGACCCACACTGTTTTGTGCCAAAGAGAAAGAGCGAAAAATAAGGGCTTGCTATGGGGAGGCAGGGCAAAAGCCCCGCCTCTTGTCATGTCTGGAGGCGTGTTTGTGAACCATAAAGGAGCAAAACATATCAACTGGTATCAGCGGTTAGACCTGGAACGAATGCTGAAAGAAGGGTTTTCAAAACCTCAAATTGCAGCGGCCCTGGGGAAATGCTTGCGTTCCATCTATAATGAGATTGAACGCGGAACGTGTCGGCAACAGATAACAGAATATGAATATGTCGACATTTACTGTCCCGAAGAAGCCGAACGAAAGTATCAGGAATATCTGCGGTTAAAGGGACCGGGTGTAAAGATGAAACGCAACTGTCCCCTTGCGAAACGGGTGGAAGGGCTAATCGCAGACGAAGGTTATTCTCCTGGTGCAGCTTTGGCAAAAATAAGAAACAATGGAGAAGTATATGCTACCGAAATCTGCGAAACGACATTGTATAGTTACATATATCGGGGCGATGTGTTTATGCGTTTAACACCAGATCATTTACTGGACAAGGGCCGCCGCCACTATGCCGCCAAGAGCAAAGAGAAGAAAAAAGCTGCCAGGGCACCAAGGGGAGCAAGTATAGACAGGCGGCCCAAAGAGATCAAAAAGCGTGGCACTTTTGGGCACTGGGAGATGGACAGCGTGATGGGATGCAAAGGCTCCAAATCGGCATTGATCGTGCTGACGGAACGAAAGACCAGGATCGGGTTTATTCTACCCGTGCCAGACCATACAGCGGCAAGCGTGGTAAAGGCTCTGAATAGCCTGGAGCGAAAACTGGGCAAGCTGTTCTACAAGATATTCAAGTCCATCACTGTAGACAATGGGTGTGAGTTTCAAGACTTTGAAGGCATAGAGATGGCCCACCGACGCAAAGGAAAGCGGACACTGGTTTTCTACTGCCACCCGTACAGTGCATACGAAAGAGGTTCCAATGAGAATATGAACCGGCTTATCCGGCGATTTTTCCCCAAAGGTACAAATTTTGACAATGTGACAAAAGAGCAAATAAAGGAGGTTGAGAAGTGGATGAATGACTATCCACGCAAGATACTTGGATGGAGGTCCGCCGCTGATCTCTTTGCAGGGGAATTGCAAGCGGCATAACTGAATTGGCACAAAAAATAAAGCCGAAGGGAGAAATTTCCGTTCGGCTGGATTTGCTATGGGCAATTTACCGTGAAAATGCACTAAACACAGGTGCTATTATTGTTTGTTATGCCGATTTTTGCAGGTTGATGCAATTTAATGTTGACTTTTCCAGCCGAACCGTGGCGAATCTGGTAAAATAGAGCTGGTACTGCCGAAAGCGGTAGGTGGTTAGTCCCCTGATGTATTTACTTACTCCAGGGGGCGCAAGTCTTTTTGTTGCCCCCTGAGATTTTATCAAAGGGGGGACGCCTGGATGGTAACATATGCCGACCTGTTCCAATATTCCCTGGTGATTATTGGCATCGTTGGATTGTTCCTTATGTATCTTGGTAACAACAAAAAGAAATAACCGCCCCAGCCTCACAAACTATGGCGGTTATCTCTTTTTAACCACATAGGGGGCTAACCGCCTACCGGCGGTGACTCCTTATGGCTTAATTATAGCAGGCTTACATCGGGATTGCAAGGGATAGGCTTATTTTTGTACAGCGGTGGCCCTTGCCCTCCCTGGGAAAAAGGATAAAGATACATCTGCCCGGAACCACTTCTTAATAGTGGCTCCGGGCTTTTTTTGTGCCTTTTTTCCCTTTTCCTGGTGGCAAAAGTTGGAGGTTTCTTCAACTTTTTTCTCAAAGTGTAAAATAGTTACAACTATGTAATATTTTACTTGATTTTAGTTACGAAATGTAATATCCTTAAAGCAAGGCAAGGGCCGCTGGAGAGAGTCCCTGGCCGAAAGATTAAAATTTTACAAAGGAGAATGAACATGAAAAAGGTTCTCGCACTGGTGCTGGCCGTTATGATGCTGGCCACCACCGCCTTTGCTGTCAATGTTAACATTGGCAACAGCGGCTACAACGATTTCAAGAGCTGGATTCCTGGCACCACCATCAAGCTGAACGACTCCGGTATCGTTGATGCAACCAATCCCGCCGGCGGTCCGAAGGTTGTTGATCTTGCTACCAATTACCCCAACGCCACTAGTGGTACCGTTGGCGGTGTGGTTCTTGTTAAGAACATCAACACCGACAACTACACCATCACCAGCATCAAGTACACCGAGGGCAAGAAGCTGGTTGAGTCTGTTGCCATCAACAATGCCGAAGAGCGCGTTGAGATCAAGCTGAAGCAGGAGTATGGCAAGACCACTTCCAGCAACCTGATCTTCTCCTTCACCCTGAAGGGTAAGAAGGTTGGCAAGACCTGGAAGCCCGAAAACCTGTATGTCAATGTGAACGGCACTGTCGGTTACATGCTGGAAAGCGCTGCTCTGCAGATCAACACCAACGGTGATGTGGTTGTTGCGGCTGGCCAGACCATCTATAAGGATTCTGCTAGCAAACTCGCTGGTGCTGGTATGACCACTACTCCTGCAACTACTCCTACTCAGTGCTTCACCTATACCGACCAGATTATCTGGGAAGTTAAGAAGGCTGCTGGTAGCACTGAAAACTACGGCGAGCTGAACTTCACCGCCGCTGATTCCGATGTGGACATCACTGCCCGCGTCTACGATGGCGACAAGCTGTATCTCTACAGCGATGTTGACCCCAACAAGAACATCCTCAAGAAGTACGCTGATGAGGACGCCGAGATCTCCTTCCTGAACTTCCCCAACGCTGTCTTCAATGCCACCGCTACTGCCCGCATCTACAAGGAAGAGGGCGAGACCTACTTCTACGAGATCGTTGATGGTATGCTGGTTGATATGAACGGCAAGGGCATTGATGCTGGTTCTGCTGGCATCAACAAGAAGGTCAACTGGGACGAGGATGAGGGTTGCTACATCCTGAAGACCCGCCAGATGCCTGGCACCATGGTCTTCTCCGACAAGCCCCTGCCCATCGACGCTATCGAGGCTCCCGAAGACACCACTCCTGCGAACCCCGACACCGGCGCTAACGACGTTGTTGGCATTGCCACCGCTCTGGCCGCCGTTGCCCTGGTTTCCGCTGCCGCTGTCTCCCTGAAGAAATAAGCGACATTCCGGAAGCAACCTAAAAATGTCTGACTGACCACAGCCCCACCGCCCTCTAGGGGCAGGGGGAGAGGCCACAGGACCATATCAAAGCGCACAAACGCCCTCTTTCTCCAGAGAGGGCGTTTTTCTTTTCCGCTTTGTTCTGCCTTGGGAGGAGGATAAGCAGCGGGAGACCGGCGCTGGAGCAAAAGGAAAGCCCGCCAGCCCGAAGGCCGGCGGACCCCTTGGAGCAGCCGCTCCTGCTGAAGGAAAACACGCCTCCTTAGCGGCTGTGGAGATCAGCCGGAGGCCAGACCGGCCCGGACGGTACTCGCTTCGCCCGCGCCAGCCTCCCAATTAGAAAGGAGTTTTATAACAAACTCCCGTTGGGACGCCGTCATGCTGGAAGGAAAGAGCAGAGTCTGTTCCTCCCGGCTGAGGGAGAGAGGCTGGTCCACCAGCCCCATGAGGTAATCCAGGGAGACATCGAAGAGCCGGGCCAGCTGGACCTTGATTTCGTCCGCCGGTTCGCTTCGATCGTTCTCGTAGGCCGAGACGGTGTAGTTGGTCACCCCCAGGATGGCGGCAAGCTCCCGCTGGCTCATTTTTCGCTCTTTGCGCAGCATTTCCAGACGCTTGCCAATCACTCCAATTTCCTCCCCCAGGTTGTAATTTGTTCCAATTATACCGGCGGAAATCGACGAAAATATTTCAAAATCTGGTAAATTTATAAACAAAAAATGAATATCCGGGAAGAAAAGGTCTGGACCGGAAAAGGAGAGGATGTAATATGTCTGTAATCCTAGTGGCCGAGATGGAGGCCAAGACCCGCCGAATGCTCCGGCGATTCCTGGAGGGATGCAAACTGGAGGTGCAGGCGGCCGCCAACCTCCAGGAGGCCCAAGGGCTGCTGGCTGCCGCCCGAATTGACGCGCTGGTGGTGGGCCTGGGGGCCTGCGCCCTGGGGGAGCTGCGCACCGGCGGGGCGGATCAGCCCGCTCTGCTGCTTCTGCATACCAACACCCTGGAGGAAAAAAAGCGGGCCTATGCCGCCGGCGCGGACAGCTGGCTTCCCCGCCCGGTGGACCCGGAGGAAACAGCCCTGGTCCTGTGGGCCTTGCTCCGCCGCCTGGGGCAGGGGCTGCCCTTCCGCCAGGAGCTCCCCGAAGGCATTTGGCTGGAAAGGGATACCCGGCGGCTGCGGCGGGAGGGGGAGGCGCTGGCCCTCTCCCCGCGGGAATACGACCTGCTGGCCCTGCTGCTGGCCCATCCCCGGCGCATCTTCACCCGGCAGGAGCTGCTGGATCGCCTTTGGGAGCTGGGGAGCGAGGCTGGACCACGGGCGGTGGATGTGGTGGTCCGCCGTCTGCGGTCACGCTGCGGAAAGGACTGGGGCTTTGCCATCCAAACGGTGCGGGGCCTGGGCTATCGGGCGGAGCTGATGGAGGAGACGGTGAAGAATACGCTGTGAAAAGGGACGGCAGTCCGGGGAAGAAAAGGGCTGGCTCACCCTGGATGAGGTGGAGCGGTGCCTGGGGATTGCCAATGAGTAGGCTGCATATATCGGATGAAGCCCAAAAAGACCTTACAGAAATCAAGCGTTACATTTTTTTGGATGCATTTGCAAGTGAAAGCGGCAATCCAAGCAATTAAAAGAAGAAAAGGCGTCCTCTATTGGGAGGGCGCCTTTTGCCGTTCTTCTTTTTGCTTCTTTTTCTTCTTTCGCAAGAAGAAAAAGAAGTGGGGTCCGGGGCGAAGCCCTGGTTATCCTTCCGCCGGGCGGGAATTATTATAAAGGAACATCAGCACGGCGGTGCCGAAGATGATAAGATACCCCACCCAGCTGAGGGCGTCCGGGATTTGCTGGAAGAGGAAGAAGCCCAGCACCGCCGAGAAAAGGACCTGGGAATAGTCGTAGACCGAAAGCTCCTTGGCGGGGGCGTACCGGTAGGCGGAGGTGACGGCGAACTGTGCCGCGGCGGCGGAAAGCCCCGCCATCAGCAGGCTCCCCAGCTGGGCGGCGCTCATGGGATGGTAATCCAGCAGCAGGGCGGGGAGGGTGACGGCGCAGGAGAAGGTGGAAAAGAAAAAGATGATGAAAGGTCCCCGAACCCCCTTCTTGCCCAGTACCCGAACCATGGTGTAGGAGATGCCGGAAAAGGCCCCGCCCAGAAAGCCGATGATGGCGGGGAAGGTCTCCATGTCAAAGCCGGTAGGCTTCACAATCAGCAGGCTGCCCCCAAAGGCCACCGCCACCGCCAGCCCCTGGACAAAAGAGACCTTCTCCCTAAGAAGAAAGAAGCTGCACAGAATGGCGAAGAAAGGCCCTATTTTATTGAGCATGGCGGCATCGGCCATCACCAGGTGGTCCACCGCGTAGTAGTTGCACAGCAGGCTGGCGGTGCCAAAGACGGAGCGCAGCACCAGCCACCACACCTTGTCCCGGTCCAGAGGCTCCGGCTTGTGTTCCTTAAAGAGAATCAGGGCGGCGAAGCACATGGCCACCAGGTTGCGGAAAAAGCTCTTTTGCACCGAGGGCAGATCCCCCGCCAGACGCACAAAAACGTTCATCACCGAAAAGAAAAACGCAGCGGTGACGATGCAGAAAATACCCTTGGTCTTTTGGTTCAGATGATTCATGAATTGCAACGGTCTCCTTCCTTATGGGGAGGTTTTGTCCGGCTCCCCGCCCGCCTGGAAGTCCAGCCCCGCCAGCTGCTCCGTCAGGTAATCCCAGCCGAAGGCGGGGGCGTACTGCCGCACCCCATGGGCGGCGGCCAGCTCCGGGGTGTACTGGGAAAGGGGCCAGACGCTTACCTCCTGGTACCCCGGTCCGTAGTGGGTGACGGTGGGGATAAAATTCACCCCCCGAATCTCCGCCCGCTCCCCATGGGGGGCCTTCTCCAGCTCCACCTGCAA
>WSMP01000012.1:0-1694 GCA_013316495.1 Angelakisella sp. | reverse complement strand
CCCCCCCGAATCTCCGCCCGCTCCCCATGGGGGGCCTTCTCCAGCTCCACCTGCAAAAAGCCCGCCAGCATGTTTTCCGCCCCCCGCTGGGCGGAGATGAAGTTCCCCAGGGAATATGCCACGTAGCTGCGCCCCCGGCTGGTCTCCAGGTATTCTCCGCCCTGGAGGACATGGGGATGGTGCCCCAGGATTAAATCCGCCCCGGCCTCCGACAGGAGCTGGGCCAGCTCCCGCTGCCCATCGGTGTAGTAGCCGCTTCCCTCAATGCCCCAATGGAGGCTGAGAATCACAAAATCCGCGTTCTGGGCGGCGGTCCCCAGCTTTTGGAGGATCAGCTCCCGGTCCTCGTTTAGCAGCAGCACCCCCACCTCTCCCTCCGGCCGGGGGATGCCGTTGGTCAGCTCGGTGGCGGCGATAAGGGCCACCGTCATCCCGTTGCGGGTGAGATAGGCGATCCCCTCCCGCTCCTCCTGGGTGCAGTAGCAACCCGCCATCGCGATGTCCTCCTGCTGCTCCCAAAAGCGCCCCGCCGCCTGGATGCCCGGCACCCGCCAGTCCAAGGAGTGGTTGTTGGCGGTGGAAAAGAGATTGAACCCCAGCCGGAGCATCTCCCGGCCCACCTCGGTGGGGGAGCAGAAAGCGGGATAGCTGGAAGGGGGCAGCTCATCCCCGGCCAGGAGGGTTTCCTGGTTGATGAAGGCGAAGTCCCCTTGGGCCACCAGGGGGGCGATTTTTTCATAAGCCGGGGCGAAGTCGTACCCCTCCCCCCCGGCGCGCTGCCGGGCCTGCTGGTAGATTACATCGTGGATGAGGTTATCCCCCACCGCCACCAGCACCGCCCGGACAGGCTCCGGATCCGGGGCGGAAAAGACCGCGGGCTCCTGCGGGGGCAGCGGGGCGGAGGAACCGGAGCCCTCCGCCGGGGCGCACCCAAAGAGGAGCAGCAGAGCAGCCCCCAGGGCCAGCAGCCGGTTTTTCTTTTTCATCATATAGCACCTCTTCCTTTAAAGATGTGGGCACAGGGGTTTTATGGCTTCTATCCATTGTAGCCCATTCCCCCGGTTTTGACAAGCGACAACCGATACAAGGGCAGCGCTTTTTTGTCCTTCCTCCCTCCCGCACATATCCCCCCGGCTTTGGCGGAGAGGTTATTATTTTAGTACCACTTATCACCTGCGGGATAGACCGCGGACAAGGGAGGACGGCAAACATGACATACGGATATATCCGGGTTTCCAGCACCGATCAAAACGAGGCGCGGCAGTGGGCGGCGCTGCGGAGCAGGGGGATACAAAGCGGCCGCATCTACGTGGACAAGCAGTCCGGCAAGGACTTCCAGCGGCCGGAGTACCAGCGGCTGGTGGCCAGGCTGCGCTCCGGCGACCTGGTTTGCGTCCTAAGCATCGACCGGCTGGGGCGCAACTACGGGGAGATACTGGAGCAGTGGCGGGTGCTTACAAAGGAGATTCAGGCGGATGTCTGCGTGCTGGATATGCCCATGCTGGATACCCGCAACGGCAAGGACCTGATGGGCACCTTCATCGCCGATCTCACCCTGCAAATCCTTTCCTTTGTGGCACAGAAGGAGCGGGAGAACATCCGGCAGCGCCAGGCGGAGGGAATTGCGGCGGCAAAGGAGCGGGGGGTCCAGTTTGGGCGGCCGGTGGTGCCCGCGCCGGAGGATTTCCCCGCCA
>WSMP01000113.1 GCA_013316495.1 Angelakisella sp. | reverse complement strand
AAAGTTAAGCCCCCAAAGGGGGCGGGTAGGGCGTGACGCCGGAGGCACTCCGGGGCAGCCTGGAGACCTACGCTGGATATGGCGTGGTTTATCCCGGTTCTTATCAAAAAAGCTCTGCAAGGGGCAAAGAGAAGGTGGAGTGCTTTGCGGCGCTCCACCTTCTTGTATTTCCGGCAAAAGCCTGCTATAATAAAGCCACAAAGCGGCGCCGCTGGCAGGTGGCTGGGGGCTGTTTGAAGAGCTGTAATCTTCTGCAAAAGCCGGTGCTCCCCATTTTCTCCTTGCCGCCCCTATCTCTTGCGAAAAACCTGCCACTTCTTTTTTAAACAGGCCCTGGCCTTCGGCTATGAAAAAAGAGATATCCGCTCGTTTTGGAAGTCCGCGCGGTCATTTTTATCAAAGGAGGAATTGGTATGATTTTTTCCCGACTGGATGAGGAGCGCTCCTTCGCGGCCTGTCCACACGCTATCCGCAAGGTACTGGAGTACCTCCGGGATACCGATGTGATGGCTCTCCCCTTGGGGCGGCAGGAAATTGATGGGGAGCGGATTATCCTCAATGTGATGGACATGACCACCCGCCCTTTTGAGGGCTCCCATCCGGAGGTTCACCAGCAGTACATCGACCTGATGTATTGGCCGGAGGGAGGGGAGCGCATCGGCGTCGCCCCTTACCTGGGCACCGAGAAGGTCTTTGAAGCCCGGCCGGAGGGAGACATCGCCCTGCTGGAGGATGTGGAGAATGAAAGCTTCCTCCTGGCTACCGCTGGCTGCTACGGTGTTTTCTTCCCCTGGGATGCTCACCGTCCCGGTTTGATGCTGGGGGAGGCCCCTGCCACCAGCCGCAAGTGCGTGGCAAAGATTCAGGTGGCGCTGCTGAAGGAATAAGCAAAAGGGAGAGGCCCCCAGGGGCCTCTCCCTTCGTATTTGCTGTTATTTTCCCATCTCTGCCTTCCATTCCAGGTATTCGTCGAAGGTGCAGGTCCGGTCGATGCAGCCATCCTCGGTAAGCTCGATGATGCGGTTCGCCACCGTCTGAATAAACTGGTGGTCTTGGCTGGTGAATAGGACGTTGCCAGGGAAGTCAATCAAACCGTTGTTGACGGCGGTGATAGACTCCAAATCCAGATGGTTGGTGGGCTGGTCCAGCAGCAGGACATTGGCCCCGGAAAGCATCATCCGGGAAAGCATACACCGCACCTTCTCGCCGCCGGAGAGGACCTTCACAGGCTTGTAAACATCATCTCCAGAGAAGAGCATCCGCCCCAAAAAGCCCCGCATATAGCTTTCTGTTTCGTCCTGGGAAAACTGGGCGAACCACTGAATCATGGTAAGGTCGCACCCCTCAAAAAAGGCGGTGTTGTCCTTGGGGAAGTAGCTCTGGCTGGTGGTGGTGCCCCAGCGGAAGGTGCCGGCGTCCGGCTCCAGCTCCTCCATTAAAATGCGGAAGAGGGCGGTTTGGGCGGCCTCGTTTTTGCTGATAAAGGCGATTTTGTCCCCCCGGTTCACCCGGAAGGTGACGTTGGAAAGTACTCGCACCCCATCGATGTCCTTGGTGAGGCCCTCCACCCCCAGGATGTCCTTGCCCACCTCCCGGTCCGGCTTGAAGCTCACCCAGGGGTAGCGGCGGGAGGAGGCGGGCATCTCTTCCACGCTGAGCTTTTCCAGCAGCTTCCGGCGGCTGGTGGCCTGCTTGGATTTGGATTTGTTGGCGGAAAAACGCTGGATGAAGTTTTGCAGCTCCCGGATTTTGTCCTCCCGCTTCTTCTTCTGGTCCCCAAGCACCCGCTGCATCAGCTTGCTGGATTCGTACCAGAAGTCGTAGTTGCCCACGTACATCCGCACCTGGCTAAAGTCAATGTCCACAATATGGGTGCAGATGGTGTTAAGAAAGTGACGGTCGTGGGAGACTACAATGAGGGTGCCGGGGAATTCCAGCAGAAAATCCTCCAGCCAGGAGATGGAGCGGATATCCAGGTTGTTGGTGGGCTCGTCCAGCAGGACGATGTCCGGGTTGCCGAAGAGGGATTGGGCCAGTAGCACCTTCACCTTGTCCCCGCCGGAAAGCTCCGCCATCGGCAGGGTGTGGCATTCCTCCGGGATTCCCAGCCCCTGGAGGAGCTTGGCGGCGTCACTTTCCGCGTCCCAGCCTCCCAGCTCGGCAAACTCGGCCTCCAGCTCGCTTGCCCGGATGCCGTCCTCATCGGAAAAATCCGGCTTTGCGTAAAGGGCGTCCTTTTCCTCTGCAATTTCGTGGATGCGGGGGTTACCCAGAATCACCGTTTCCAGCACCTGCTTATCGTCGTACTGGAACTGATTCTGCCCCAGGACCGACATCCGAAGGTCCTTCGGGATAGTCACCTCCCCGGTGGTGGGCTCCAGCTCCCCGGAAAGAATCTTCAGAAAGGTGGATTTCCCCGCCCCGTTGGCGCCGATGATGCCGTAGCAGTTGCCGGGGGTGAACTTGAGGGTGGCCCCTGCGAAGAGCTTCTGCCCTCCAAAGGTCAGGCTGACGTCGGAAACATTGATCAATTGCTTGTCCTCCAGATCATTTTTGCCCACAGCTGTATAGATGCCTGTGGACCTTATATAATAGCTGTCAAGCGGCTATTGTACCATAAAAACGGGCAAGGAGCAAGGGGAAGGAGGAAAGGAGCAAAAAGAAGATGGGGTCCGGTTGCAAATAGCGGTGTTTTATGCTATGATGTGCGGGAAAAAGGAGTTGAATTCCATGCCCGTTACCCCTGCATTTTTCTCTTTCCTGGTGGAAAACCGCCTCCATGACAGCAAGGCCTGGTTCGAGGCCCACCGGGAGGATTATAACCGTTTTGTCCTGGAGCCTTTGCGGGGTCTGGTCCAGGAGATGGCCCCTGTGATGCTCACCCTTGATCCCCTCCTGATCACCCAGCCCGCGGTGGGCAAGACCATTTCCCGCATCTTCCGGGACACCCGGTTTTCCAGGGATAAATCTGCCTTCCGGGAGCATCTGTGGATTTCCTTCTCCCGTGGAAAGGCGGAGCGTTATCAGCCTGTTCCGGAGCTGTATTTCGACCTATCCCCCGATGGCTATTCCTACGGCTGCGGCTGGTACTGTCCAGGCACCCAGCTGATGGAGACCCTCCGCCGTCTAATCCTGGAGGGGGACAAGACCGCTTTGGCCGCTGTCCGGGCCGCGGAGCGGCAGAATCACTTCCAAATGGAAGGGGAGGAGTACAAGAGGAAAAAGCATCCGGATGTCCCCGCGGCGCTCCAGCCCTGGCTCAACCGCAAGGGGCTGTATTTTTCCCACCAGGGCAGCGACCCGGAGTTTCTCTATGCCCCGGACCTGGGGGAGCGGGTAGCGAAGGAGCTTCTAATAATGAAGCCGGTCTATGATTTCTTCTGGAAAGCCCAGGATACCGCCGGAGCAGAAAGCATCCATTCCACCACAGCCCTGGGTCTTGGGGAGCAGTAATATAATGTAAGGAGAAGGAAACGATGCGAGAAGAAAAATGTGTGGCGGATTCCATTACCACCCAGGTGCAGATTATTATGGAAAAGGACATCAATGGGGCCAACCGCCTCTTTGGCGGCCAGCTTCTGGAGTGGATTGATGTGGTGGCAGCGGTGGTGGCCCGGCGTCATTGCCACCGGGAGGTGACCACCGCGGCCATTGATAACCTCCAGTTCCGGGCCCCCGCCGAGCTGGGTTCCACCCTGTTTTTGGAGGGACGGCTCACCCATGTGGGGCGCACCTCCATGGAAGTGCGGGTGGATAGTTTTACAGAGGATCTGATGGGGGTACGCACCCTCATCAACCGGGCCTATTTGGTGCTGGTGGCCCTAGACGATTTGGGGCACCCCATCCGTGTCCCGGCCCTCCGGCTGGAGACCGAGGAGGAGCGCCTGGAATGGAAGGGCGGAGAGCGCCGCCGCAGCCTTCGGGGCCAAAGGCGGAAGGAGAATTTTTAGTTTAAAGGCAAAGGAGAACAGGTATGACAACAAAGCGGCCAGACGCCATCGTTACCGATTTAGATGGAAGCCTGCTGGGGCCGGACGGAAAAGTGGGGAAAAGGGATTTGACTGCCATCCGGCGGATGAGGGAGCTTGGAGTTCCGGTGCTTCCCGGAACGGGCAGGCCGCCCATACGGGCCCGTTCCCTGGTTCAGGAGCTGGGGCTGGAGCTGGCCCTTTGTTCCAATGGGGGCTGCTGCTACGATTTTGCCCAGGGGACCTCGATTTTTCTTTCTGCAATGGATCACGGTATCGCCCAAAGGCTGATGGATTGGCTGCTGGGGGAGGAGATCCCATTTCTAATCCACACCCCGGCCCGCACCTACCGCTCCCCAGGGGCGGAGCGCATTGCAAAATATGACGACCGGTGTGAGGAGGAGCGGTTCAGCTTTACGCCGGGGATGTCCCTGGAAGGGCTGGAGATTCTAAAGCTGTTGGCGGTCCAATGCGATGAAACAAAGGTGGTAGCCCAAGGGGAGACCCTCTTCTCCAAGGAGGAGCTGGCTATCTGCAGCTCCGAAAGGGAGTTTGTGGACTTTAATCCCGCCGGTGTCACAAAGGGCAACGGTCTGCGCCGCCTGGCAGCAATGAAAGGCTGGCGGATGGAGAATATCCTGGCCATGGGGGATAATTTTAACGACCAGACCATGCTGGAAGCGGTGGGGAAAAGCGCAGCTCCGGCCAATGGAATGGAGCAAATCAAGGCGCTGGCGGGTTTTGTTACCGTTCCCAGCGGGGAGAACCCTCTGGCCGCCGCCATTGACCACTTTTATCCCAGACTTTTGGAAGGGATATGAAGCCAGTAGCCGGCCTTCGTTTCATACTAAAAGTATATATTG
>WSMP01000112.1 GCA_013316495.1 Angelakisella sp. | reverse complement strand
GAAAGAAGCCGGGACTGTATGGGAATACAGCCCCGGTTTTGTTTTATGGTAGAGGCATATCCGCATCCCCCGGCGGGGGGATGGACTCTGCCTGGGCGGCAAGTCCCTCCATATACTGGGCGTACTGGGCCAGGATTGCCCCCTCCAGCGCCTGGCGGGCGGTGGAGGTGATGGGGTGGGCGATGTCCCGGAAGGTGCCGTTTTCGTCCTTCCGGCTGGGCATGGCCACAAAGAGCCGCTCCGGGCCCTCGATGACCTTGATGTCGTGCACCGCCAGGTCCCCGTCGATGGTGACCGACACCAGCGCCTTCAGCCGCGCGTCGTGGTAGATTTTCCGGATGCGAATATCGGTGATGTTCATGGTGTTTTCAGCCTCCTGCTCTGTCTTCTTACCGTTAGTATTTGGCAGAAGGCGGGGAATTTATGCAGGGGGTCCAAGAAATTCCGCCAGCGCCCCGGCGGAAAAACCCTCCCCCGCCAGGGAGACCACATCGTGGTGGTTGTAGCCGATAATCCACCGGTACTTTTGGGAGACGATATAGTAATCCGGCCAGCCCAGGCCCAAAAAGGCGGTTTGATTCAGCAGCGCCAGCACCTGAAGCAGCTGGGACAGAAAGCCTTCAAAAAGCCAGAAGGAATCCGCCCCGCAGGGGTCTCCCCCCAGGTCCAGCAGAAAGTAGACCATGCCGGTTTCCTGCGGCAGCAGCTCCGGCAGAGCAGAGAACCAGGAATCTGGCTCTGCCTGCCAGGTCCCCGCCAGCCGCTCCATGGCCCAGGGGCTGTAGCCGTTGGTGTTGGCCCAGTGCAGGCCGTTTTTCCAGGTTTGGGTCCTGTTGGCGAACCGCTGGCAGATGGCCTGATAGATTCCCCGCCACCGGTCCCACCGCACCCGGCGAAACCGCTCCGGAGCAAGGTCCAGCTGGGTGCGCAGCTCCTGTTCCCACCGGTGGATGGCGGGAGCCTTCCTCCGCCGGAGGATTCGCCGTTCCTCCGGGGTCATTTGATCCTCTCTCATACCAGCGCCCCCTCCCGCCAGGTCCCCTCCTCGGTGATCGTCAGGGGGATGGGGATATCCAGGGGCCCCATGGGAACTTTCTCCGCCAGTAGGGCGGAAAAACAGACCACCGCGGCGTTTAAATCCGGCGGGGCCCAGGCGAGGAACCGGTCGTAATAGCCGCCGCCATGTCCCAGCCGTCCCCCCTGGCGGTCAGCGGTGACACAGGGGAGGATGGCGAAGGAGAGCATCCCCCAGGGGAGGAGAGGATGCTCCGGCCCAGGCTCCGGGATGCCGTATTTCCCAGGGCAAAGCCCGGCCAATCGCTCCACCTGCCGGGCCTCCATCACGCCGGAGGAAAGGCACCGGGGGAGGGTCAGGGTCCTCCCCTGGGCCAGCAGAGCCTCCAGCACCGGGGTGATATCCGGCTCCCCAGGGGTGGGGAAGAAGCCAAAGACCGCCGGGGCCGCCAAAAGCTCCGGCAGGGCCAGGAGCCGTTTGCAGATGGCCGCCGAGGCCCGCTGGCGGTAGTTTGGGGACAGGAGCGCGGACCGCCGGCCCACCGCCTGGCGCAGGGCCGCCTTTTCGCTGGCAATGTCCATAGCATTCCCTCCCTTCCCAATAAGTCCATTATACGGCAGCCTGGAGTTTTTTACAAGAGCGGGCGGGGCGCCTCCAAAATCTGGGAAGAACGGATGTATTGCCAGTGGAGGCGGGGCGTGGTACAATAGGAGCATAAAGGAACAAGCTGCCGCCAAAACTGGAGGAGAAATCCACCCGAAGGGAAGGGATGCTGTGGATAAAAAGCTGCAGGAGCTGCTGAAAGCGGCGCGGTTTGCAATTGTGGGGGTGGGGAATACCCTGGTGGATTTGGCGGTCTTCACCCTTCTGGCGCAGTTTTTGGAGGTGAATGTCTACCTGGCCCAGGTGCTGGGGTACAGCGCCGGGACCCTCAACAGCTATATCCTTAACCGCAGCTGGACCTTCCAGGCGGGGGGGCGCTTTTTCAGCCCCACCCTGATAAAATTCCTGGTGCTGAATCTTTGCATGCTGGGCCTTTCCACCACCGTCCTTTACCTGGTCTATGAACGGGGGGGATTCCCCAAGCTGCCAGCCAAGGTGGTTGCCACCGGCGTCACCATGGTGGTGAGCTTCCTCCTGAACCGTTTTTGGGTCTTTGGGAAGGAAGAGGGTTGATTTTGCCGGAGGTTCGAGCTATAATTTATGGAAGAGAATGAAATATTTTGCCTGTCTGCTTCGTTTTTATAGATGAGAGGAGTGAGCCGCTATGAAAGAGAAACGATTCCGCCGGGGGGCAAGAAAGCTTCTGGGGCTGGTTCTGGCCGCGGGTCTGATGCTGGGGGGGAGCGCCACCGCCTGGGCCGACGCTGTTTCCACCTACAGCATCTCCATGGGGCAAGGGGTGATGTCCGTCCTGAAGGGCGGAAAGGTCACCAACAGCTTTAAGGTTGCCAACAACGACGTCACCGCCACCACCGACTGGGAGGGCGACCTGATGGTCTGCTTCAACAACGCCCAGGGGGATTATGTGGGGGTGGCCCTGGGGAGCCAGGAAATCATCAACTTCTATGGGACCATCGGTACCCTGCTGCTGGATGAATCTTTGGACCGCCCAGTGGTCATCGGCCCTTCCGCCAGGGTCACCAAGCTGAAGGTGAAGGCCCCGGTAAAGGTCTCCATTTGGGGCCGGGTGGATAACGGCATTGTGGAAGCCGCTGCCAGCCTGGTGACCGCCAAGGGCTCCCAGACCAGCAACATCTCCTTCGAGGATTCCAGCGCCCGCATCTATATCAACGAGGGTTCGGTGGTGGATGGGACGACCATCCGCAGCAGCGAGGACCTGGGGGGGAACCGCTACGGCAACTCCAGCACCAGCTCCAGCAAGACAGTATCGGGCATCACCCTGAAGACCAATACCATCTATGCCGACTACGACGACACCCTGGGGGAGCTGCTGGACGACCTGGACAGCAATGTGACCGCCTACAACCGCAGCGGCCGGCGGCTCTACGGCGAGGTGGAGTGGGAGGACCGCAGCAGCCTCAAGGTGGGGGACAGCGGCCGGTTCCGGTTCCGCTTTATCCCGGAGGACGATGATTATGACACCGTCACCGGCAGCATCCGCATTGTGGTGGACGATGACGATGATTACGAGGATTTGGATCTCACGATAGGAGAGATCAACGTCACCAAGACCAACAACCCCAGGCGCCTTGCCAGCTACCTGAACAAGCTGAACAACGCCATCGAGGCCTACAACGAGGATGGCCGCCGGGTGTACGGCGAGGCCAAGTGGACCAGCAACAAGAAGGTGGAGGAGAGCGGGAAGTTCAAGTTCGTCTTTGTGCCCTATAGCTCCAAATACCGCACCGTCCGGGACGAGATTCAAATCAATGTAAACTAACCTTTCCTGTTACACAAAGTAAAGCCCGCGCTCCCCGGTGGATTCCCCGGAAGGCGCGGGCCTTGCTTTTTGTTTTTCAGCGCTCACATTTCCCAAATAAGGTCCGGCAGGTGCTGGGGCGTTACCGCCCTTTGGGCCAGCCGGCGCAGCAGCCTTTCCGCCTCCCGGCGGCTGGAGCAAAGGTCCTCTATCGCTGCGGTGCTGTGGGGATGGCGGACAGGGTCCACCCCCTCCAGGTAGCAAAGGATGCCGTACCTGCCCTGGTGGCACAGGAGCTTATATGTAAGCCACAGGGGACGGCCCTCCTCGGTATGGGCCAGGGTATGCAAGGATACCAATTCCATCGTTCAACCACCACTCCTTCCTTGATTTCCCCAAACAAGGGGACTGCGATAACTCTATTATACTTCTTTGGCGGGGGGATTGCCATGCAAAGTTCCTGGCTGTTTTTCTGCCAGTTCTTGGGGAAAGCATTTTGCGGCCCTGCCTTTTGGAAGAGGGAGTGTCCAAACCACGCAGATTTTTCTATTAAATTTGCTGTGTTATTGGCCCCTTTTGGCATTCTTCTTTTTGCTTCTTTTTCTTCTTTTGCAAGAAGAAAAAGAAGGCGGAGATGGCGGCAGCCCAGATTAGCATAAAAAGCGTGTTTGGCCACTCCCTTGGAAGACTGCCCCTGGTTTTTCTCGCCAAAATGTGGTATCCTAAGTAGAAAGAACCGGAAAGCAAGGAGGACAGGCTATGGAGCTTGCAAAGCCCCGGCGGGTGCACCTGATGGATGAGCTGCGGGGAGTGCTGATTATAGGGGTGGTGTTGTACCACCTGCTCTACGATTTGGCAGTGCTGTTCCCGGTGGGCATCCCTTGGATGTTCTCCGACTGGATGAACAGCGTGCGAAATATCTGCGCCGGCGCCCTCATTGTGGTCTCCGGCATTTCCTGCCATTACACCCGCAGCAACTGGCGGCGGGGGCTGCGCGCCTTTGGCCTGGGGATGCTGCTGACGGTGGTGACCGCTCTCTTTATCCCCTCCCAGCTTATCCTTTTTGGAATACTCCATTTCTTTGGGTCGATGATGATGCTGTACGCCCTTCTCCGGCCTTTGCTGGAGAAGGTGCCCACCATGGCGGGACTTCTTGGAAGCACTCTGCTTTTTTTCCTCACCTGGCCCATCTTTTCCGGATTTATCCGCGTGCTGGGGGTGACGGTCTATCTACCGGAGTTTCTTTATAATAAGCCCCTGCTGTTTCCCCTGGGCTTTGCCTGCCAGGGAATCGCCTCCGCCGACTATTACCCCTTAATCCCCTGGGGGTTTCTGTTTCTGGCGGGGAGCTTCTTTGGGCGGTACGTCCGGGCCGGCCGCCTGCCGGAATTCTGCTACCGGAGCCATCTTTCCCTTTTGGCCCGGATCGGGAACCACA
>WSMP01000111.1 GCA_013316495.1 Angelakisella sp. | reverse complement strand
GTGCGCAGGCGGCTGGTGAGCCGCTCCACCACCTGCTGGACCTCCTCCTGCTCCCCCAGCTTGACGGCACTCATCAGCTCCCACTCGTCCTTTTCATCAAACCGCAGGGCGCTTCCGGCCTCCGGCTCCAGGTCCCCGATGTAAATGGCCTGGCCGGCCCCCTCCAGGTTCCGGTAGGCCAGGGCGCTCCTGGCCCCCTCGGCGGAGCGGGGCAGCTCCTCCAGCCGGGCGCAGGGCGCCCCCACCCCGATGGTCAAAAGCTGCCCCAGGTAGCTTTGGGCCAGGACGCAGATCCGGTTCAGCTCCCCCACAAAGGGGTAGATGGACCCGGCGCCGCAAAAGGCGGCCAGCACCGCCGCCCCGTCCCCGTAAAGGAAGGCCCGGCAGCGGCAGCCCTCCAGGCTCAGCCCCTCCTCCAGCAGCTGGCGGAGGGCCGGGGAGAGCATCTCCCGGCGGTCCCCGGTCCCCTCGATGCGGGCCAGGGCCACCGCCCAGGAATCCCCTGTAAGGTCCAGCTCCAGCCGGGCAGCCCGCTCCTTTGCCTCCTCCGGGGGGACCCGCCCCTCCAGCAGCTGGGCGTAGAAGAGCTCCCGCAGCACCGGCAGGCTCTCCTCGTACCGGCGGCGCAAGAGCTCCAGGTTCTGCCGCTGGGTGCGCTCGGTGTCCAGCCTCTCCCGGAGCCTTTCCAGCACGGCGGAAAGCTCCAGGGCGCTGATGGGCTTCAGGATATACTCAAAGACGTTCATCTGGATGGCCTGCTTGGCGTACTCAAAATCATCAAAGCCGGAAAAGACCACAAACCTGGCCGCCGGCAGCCGCCCGGTGAGGATGCGGCAAAGCTCCAGCCCGTCCAAAAAGGGCATTTTAATGTCGGTGAGGACCACGTCGGGGGAGAGGGCCTCGGCCAGCTCCAGGGCCTCCTGGCCGTTTTCGGCCTCCCCCACCAGGGTGAAGCCCAGGCTCTCCCAGTCCATCTTCCGGCTGATTCCCACCCGGATGTCCTCCTCGTCGTCCACCAGCAGCACCCGGTACCGTTCCATAATCTCCCCTCCTTACAGTATGACAAATTTTTCCCTGAAAAGCAAGACAGGGGGGCGCATTTTTAGGAAACGCGCCCCCCGAAAAACGGCAGCTGAAGGTTATTTTTTCACCAGGTATTTTCTCATATCCAGGGCGCAGGCAAAGAGGATAATGGCGCCCTTCACCAGGTAGATGAGGTCCTGGGGGACGTTGACCATGTTAAGGCCCACGAAGATGAGGCGCAGCATCACCACACCGATGACGATGCCCCGAATCTTACCGATACCGCCCACGAAGGAGACGCCGCCGATGACGCAGGCCGCAATGGCGTCCGCCTCGTAGTTAAGGCCGGTGTTGGCGGTGTTGGAGGCCACCCGCGCCCCCTCGATGAAGCCGGTGACGGCGTACATGGCACCGGCCAGGGCGAAGACCAGGATGGTGGTGGTGAAGACGTTGACGCCGGAGACCCTGGCCGCCTCCTCGTTGGCGCCCAGGGCGAACATATTCTTGCCGAAGGTGGTCTTGTTCCAGATAAACCACATAACGGCGGTACAGACCAGGGCGATCCAGACATAGTTGGGGATGGGGGTGCCGGCCACCTTGGCAAAGGGCAGGGAGCCGGTGATGAAATCGCTGTAGCTCTTATCCAGGCCGGAGATGGCCATGCCCTTGTTGTTGCCGGCCTTCACATAGAGCAGCAGGATGGTGTAGACGATAAGCTGGGTCGCCAGGGTGACGATGAAGGGATGGAGCTTGAACTTTGCTACAAAAAAGCCGTTAAAGGCCCCGAACAGGGCGCCGATGACCATAGCCAGGGCCAGCACCAGCAGCACGTTGGGAGGGGTGATGTTCTCCCACATCTTGCTGGTGGTGGTGATGGCCTGGAGCAGGGAGGCGGAGATGCAGGCGGTGAGGCCCACAATGCGCCCGGCGGACAGGTCGGTGCCGGTGAGGACGATGCACCCGCCCACACCCAGGGCCACCGGCAGGTAGGCGCAGGTCTGGGACAGGATGTTGATGAGGGAAGCCGGCTTAATAAAGTTGGGGTTTTTGAAGGCTATGTAGACCACTGCAAAGGCCATAATGATGATAAGGGCGTTGTTCAGCAGAAGGTCCAGCACCCGCTGGCTGGTCCAGGGCTGCTTTGCAGGCAGCGCTTTGGATTCGTTACTCATGGGGCGTTCTCCTCTCCTCAAGTTACACGTATTTTGCCGCCAGGGTCAAAATCTCCTCCTGGCTGGTGTTTTTGGCGTCTACCTCTCCCGCCAGGCGGCCGCCGGACATCACCAGAATCCGGTCGCAGACCCCCAGCAGCTCCGGCATCTCGGAGGAGACCATGATGACGCCCTTCCCCTCCTTGGCCAGGTTGATGATCAGCTGGTAAATCTCGTACTTTGCCCCCACGTCGATGCCTCTGGTGGGCTCATCCAAAAGCAGCACCTCCGGTTTTGTAAGGAGCCAGCGGCCGATAATAACCTTCTGCTGGTTGCCGCCGGAAAGGGAGCGGATCTGGGTCTTCTGGCTGGGGGTCTTAATCCGCATGGCCTGGATGGACCATTCGGTGTCCGCCTCCATCTTTTTATCGCTGAGGCAGACGCCCCCCATCAGGTAGCTTTTCAGGTTGGAAATGACGGTGTTATCCAAAATATCCCGGATGCCGAAAATGCCGGTGGCCCGGCGCTCCTCGGTGAGGAGGGCAAAGCCGTTTTTAATGGATTCCTGGGGGGTGCGGTTAAAAATTTCCCTGCCGTGGAGGCGGATACTGCCCCCCTCGCGGGTCATGGCTCCAAAGAGGTTTTCCAGCACCTCGGTGCGCCCGGAGCCGTCCAGACCGGCAATGCCCAGAATCTCCCCCTGGTGCAGCTGGAAGGAGGCGTCGGTGAGGCGGGTGTACTTCCCGGCCAGGTGCTCCACCTCCAGAATAACCTCCCCCGGCGTGTTTTCCTTGGGGGGGAAGCGGTTGGTCAGCTCCCGGCCCACCATCAGGCGGATGATCTCGTCCATGGTCAGCTCCTTGGCGGGGCGGGTCGCCACCCACTGGCCGTCCCGCATGATGGTCACATCATCGCTGATGCGGAGGATCTCCTCCATCTTGTGGCTGATGTAGATGATGCCGCAGCCCTTGTCCCGGAGCATATTGATGATGCGGAACAGGTGCTCCACCTCCACCTCGGTAAGGGAGGAGGTGGGCTCGTCAAAGACGATGATTTTGGCGTCGTAGCTCACTGCCTTGGCAATTTCCACCATCTGCCGCTGGGAAACCGGCAGGGTGGACATGATGGCCTTGGGGTCCACGTGGATGTCCAGCTCCTGGAAAATTTCCTGGGTGCGCCTGCGCATGATGCTCTCGCTGACCATGATGCCCCCCACCTTGGGGTAGCGGCCCAGCCACAGGTTATCGGTGACGCTGCGGGTGAGGGCCTGGTTCAGCTCCTGGTGCACCATGGCCACGCCGTTTTCCAGGGCCTCCTTGGAGCTTTTAAAGTCAATTTCCCGCCCGTCCAGGGTGATGGTGCCGCTGTTTTTGGCATAGATGCCAAAGAGGCACTTCATGAGGGTGGATTTGCCTGCGCCGTTTTCCCCCATCAGGGCGTGGACCGTTCCGGGGCGGACAACCAGATCCACATTGTCCAAGGCCTTGACGCCGGGGAATTCCTTACTGATGCCATGCATCTCCAGCAATGCCGGCTCTGCCATACTGCTCTCCTCCTTACACATGGTTTGGGTTTGGAGCCCCCGCCTCGGCCGCCTCCCTCCCCAAGGCGGGGGGAGGCCCACTCAGGCAAAGGCTCCAAAGGGAGCGGAGCCGCCTCCTTGGGGGACAGCTCCGCTCCGGGATTTTTGCGGAAGGAAATTGTTACGCGGAAATCTTGGCGTAGGGCACGCGGATCTTGGCAACGCCGTCGTCCACGTTCATGGAGGAGGTGTTGTCCATCAGGGCGCCGCCGTCGTTGATGTTCTTCACCAGGGTGACGATGGTCTCGGCCATGCCGTCGCCGTCCTGCTTGACGGTACCGGTCATCTGGCCGTCGTTGATCTTCTGGACGGCGGAATCCATGGCGTCAACGCCGTAGACGGGGATAACCTTGGAATCGGGGGTTTCCTTGCCCAGGTTGTAGCCAGCGGCCTGAAGAGCGGCAACCGCGCCTTCGGCCATGCCGTCGTTGTTGGCGATGACCAGCTCAACCATGTTCTTGTTGGCCTCGGAGTACTCGGCCAGGATGGTGTTCATGTAGTCGGTAGCGGCCTGGGCGCTCCAGCCGCCGGTCTGGTCCACCAGGTACTTGTCGGCGTTGCCGGCGTTGTAGAAGGCCAGCTCCGGCTTGCCGGCGGCCACCAGCTTCTTGTTGGCGTCCTCCACGGCAAACTGGGTGCGGTACTCGGCCTCGGCATTGCCCTCCTGGCCCTTAAAGAGGACGTAGGAGATAACGCCGTCGCCGTTGAGGTCCACGGTATCGTAGTTAGCAAGCAGGAAGTCGCCGATCATCTCGCCCTGCATGTGGCCGGCCTCCGGGGCGTCGGTGCCCACAAAGGCGCAGTTCTCGTAGCTGTTCACCACGTCGTCCGCAACCTCGCGGTTGAAGAAGACGATGGGGATGCCGGCGTTCTTAGCGGCGTTGGTGGCCTGCTGGGCAGCATCCGGGGAGGAGGTCTCCACAATGTTTACCACCAGGAGGTTGGCTCCGTTGGTGATGGCGGTGTTGATCTGGTCCAGCTGGGTGGCCTGGTTGTTGGCGCCGTCATAGTTCTGGTACTTGATGCCGGCAGCGCCCAGCTTTTCGTCCATGGCGGTACGGACGGTGGTGATGTAAGCGTCGGCGAAGGTGTAGTAGAAGACGCCCACGTTCAGGT
>WSMP01000110.1 GCA_013316495.1 Angelakisella sp. | reverse complement strand
CGAGAAGGGGGCGCTGGCCGCTTTTAGCGGTATCAAAGCCGTTGCCCAGCCCTGTAAGGGCGTCCACCTTGTCCCCTGCCTCCAGGGCCCTCATGGCCTCGGTGCCCCGGCCCACCACCTTGTAAAGGAGGGTGACGGTTTCTTGGTCCCAGTGGCAGAGCGAAATGGGCCGCCGCAGGGTGAAGCCGGGGAGGGCCAGGTTCAAAAACTGCCCCGGCGCGGTGATGGCGCTGGTATCCCCCAGGAGGACCATCCGCCACACATCCCCTGTCACCGGGCGGTTTTCCCGGAGGGTATAGAGCACTTGCTTCATCTGGCGCGCCTCCTTTCTCATTCGTCGATGGTGGAAATTTCCATGGTGATTTCCTCCAGCACATCCAGCAGCACCCGGACGGTATCCAGGGCGGTGAAGATGGTGACCCCGTTTTCCACCGCACACCGGCGGATGAGAAGGCCGTCGCTTTCGGTGGCGCCGCCGGAGCAGTAATCCCTGGTGTTGATGACGTAGTTTACATACCCCTGGCGGATGGACTGGAAGATTTCCTCGCTCTGCTCGCTGATTTTTTTCTTCACCCTGGTGCGGATGCCGTTTTTCCGCAGGAAGGCGGCGGTGCCGCTGGTGGCCTCGATGTTAAAGCCCATGTGGTAGAACCGCCGGATAAGGGGCAGGGCCTCCTCCTTATCCCGGTCCGCCACGGTGACGAAGAGGGTGCCGTAGTTCACCACCTGCATCCCGCTGGCTTGGAGGGCCTTGTAGAGGGCCCGGTTCAGCCGCCGGTCGTAGCCGATGGCCTCCCCGGTGGATTTCATCTCCGGGGAGAGGTAGGCGTCCATCCCCCGGAGCTTGCCGAAGGAAAAGGCGGGAACCTTTACATACCATTTTTCCTTGTCCCCTGGGTAAAGCCGGGTGATGCCCTGGTCCCGGAGGCTCTCCCCCAGAATGACGCGGGTGCCGATGTCTGCCAGGCTGTGGCCGGTGGCCTTGGAGAGGAAGGGGACGGTGCGGGAGGAGCGGGGGTTCACCTCGATGATGTAAACGTTGTCCTCCTTATCCACAATGAACTGGATGTTATAAAGCCCCCGAATGCCGATGCCCAGACCCAGGCGCTTTGTGTAGTCCAGGACGGTGTCCCGCACCGGCTGGGAGAGGGTGAAGGCGGGGTAGACGCTGATGGAATCCCCGGAGTGGATGCCGGTGCGCTCCACCAGCTCCATGATGCCGGGGACGAAGACCTGCTCCCCGTCGCAGACGGCGTCCACCTCCACCTCCCTGCCCACAATATACTTATCCACCAGCACCGGCCGATCCTCGTCCATCTCCACCGCGGTTTTAAGATACTGGCGCAGCTGGCCCTCATCCGCCACAATCTGCATGGCGCGGCCCCCCAGGACGAAGGAGGGGCGCACCAGGACGGGATAGCCAATCTCTGCCGCGGCCTCCACCCCGGCCTCCACGCAGGTGACGGCCCGGCCCTGGGGCTGGGGGATGCCCAGAGAGCGGAGCACCTTTTCAAATGCCTCCCGGTTTTCCGCCCGCTCAATGGCGTCGCAGCTGGTGCCGATAAGGGGCACCCCCCGGCGGCCCAGGGGCTCGGCCAGGTTGATGGCGGTCTGCCCCCCCAGGGAGGTGATGACCCCCAGGGGCTTTTCCAGCCGGACGATGTTGCAGACGTCCTCCACCGTCAGGGGCTCGAAATAGAGCTTATCGGAGCAGGTGTAATCGGTGGAGACGGTCTCCGGGTTGTTGTTGATGATAATGGCCTCATACCCCTGCTGCCGGATGGTCATAACGGCGTGGACGGTGGAATAATCGAATTCCACCCCCTGGCCGATGCGGATGGGGCCGGAGCCCAGGACGATAATTTTTTTCTTCCCGGTCACCACCGATTCGTTCTCCCCGGCGTAGGTGGAATAGAAGTAGGGGATGTAGGACTGGAACTCGGAGGCGCAGGTGTCGATCATCTTGTAGTCGGGGAAGAGCTCTTCCCGCTCCCGCATGGCCCAAATTTCATCCTCGGTGGTGTTCCAAAGGCCGGCGATGGCCTTATCGCAGAAGCCGTATTTCTTCCCCAGAAGCAGGGCCTCCCGCTGGAAGGGGGCGGCGGCCAGCTCCCGCTCCAGCTGGACGATGTGCCGCAGCTTCTCCACAAACAGCAGGTCAATTTGGGTGAGGCGGCAGATGGTGTCCACATCCCCGTCCCGGCGCAGCAGCTCCCCGATGGCGAAGATGCGGTCGTCGGCCCCCTCCCGGATATAGCGGTAAAGTTCCTCTGTCTCCAGGGTGTCGAACTTCTTCATGTGCAGGTGGCAGACGCCGATCTCCAGGGAACGGATGCCCTTCAGCAGGCTCTCTTCGATGGTGCGCCCCACGCTCATCACCTCGCCGGTAGCCTTCATCTGGGTGGAAAGGCGGTTGCTGGCGTCGGCAAACTTATCGAAGGGGAAGCGGGGCATCTTGGTGACAACGTAGTCCAGGGCCGGCTCGAAGCTGGCGGGGGTGTTGGCGATGCGGATCTCATCCAGGGTCATCCCCACGGCGATTTTGGCGGAGACCCTGGCGATGGGATAGCCGCTGGCCTTGCTGGCCAGGGCGGAGGACCGGGAGACGCGGGGGTTCACCTCGATGACGTAGTACCGGAAGGACTGGGGGTCCAGGGCGAACTGGACGTTGCAGCCCCCCTCGATCTTCAGGGCCCGGATGATCCGCAGGGCGCTGTCCCGCAGGAGGTGGTACTCCTTGTTGGTCAGGGTCTGGCTGGGGCAAACCACAATGGAATCCCCGGTGTGGATGCCCACCGGGTCCAGGTTTTCCATGTTGCAGATGGCGATGGCGGTGTCGTTTTTATCCCGCATCACCTCGTATTCAATCTCCTTGTAGCCCTTGATGCTCTTTTCCACCAGCACCTGGCGGACCGGGGAGAGCTTCAGGGCGTTTTTCATAATCTCCCGCAGCTCCTCCGGCTCGTCGGCGAAGCCTCCGCCGGTGCCCCCCAGGGTGAAGGCGGGGCGCAGCACCACCGGGTAGCCGATTTTTTCGGCCGCGGCCTCCGCCTCCTGGATGGAGGTGGCTATCTCGGAGGGGCAGACCGGCTCCCCAATCTCCTGGCACAGCTTTTTAAAGAGCTCCCGGTCCTCCGCCCGTTCGATGCTGGCGGAGGAGGTGCCCAGCAGCTCCACCTGGCACTCCCGCAGCACCCCCTTCTTTTCCAGCTGCATGGCAAGGTTCAGGCCGGTTTGGCCCCCGATGCCGGGGACGATGGCGTCAGGGCGCTCGTGGCGGATGATTTTCGCCACGTACTCCAGGGTGAGGGGCTCCATATAGATGCGGTCGGCGATGGCCCGGTCGGTCATGATGGTGGCGGGGTTGGAGTTTGCCAGCACCACCTCGTATCCCTCCTCCCGGAGGGCCAGGCAGGCCTGGGTGCCGGCGTAGTCGAACTCCGCCGCCTGGCCGATGACGATGGGGCCGCTGCCGATGACCATGATTTTATGGATGTCAGTTCTTTTGGGCATAGGGGAACCTCCTTTCCTTCCTCTCCGCCGCCATCAGGGCGATGAACTGGTCGAAGAGGTAGCCGCTGTCCTGGGGGCCGGGGGCGCTTTCCGGGTGGTACTGCACCGAAAAGACCTTGTCCCGCAGGCACCGCACCCCCTCCACCGTGCCGTCCAGAAGGTTCTGGTGGGTCAGCTCCAGCCCCGTCCCCCGCAGGGTGCGGGCGTCCACGGCGTAGCTGTGGTTCTGGGAGGTGATCTCCACCCGGCCGGTGAGGAGGTTCTTCACCGGGTGGTTGCCTCCCCGGTGGCCGAACTTCAGCTTGTAGGTCCGTCCGCCGTAGGCCAGGGAGATGATCTGGTGCCCCAGGCAGATGCCGAAGATGGGCAGCTGCCCCCGCAGCTCCTTCACCAGCTGGATAACCGGGGCGGCGTCCTCCGGGTCGCCGGGGCCGTTGGAGAGAAAGAGGCCGTCCGGTTTTGTCTCCAGCACCGCCTCCGCGTTGGCGTTCCAGGGCAGCACGGTGACGTTGCAGCCCCGCTCGTTCAGGGAGCGGATGATGTTCAGCTTAATGCCGCAGTCGATGGCGGCCACGGTGTAAAGGTGATCCGGGGTCCGGGAGTACCACCGCTTGCGGCAGCTGACCCGGCTGACGGCGTCCCGGCGGATTAGGGCGGATTTTATCCGCTCCAGCCCCTCCTCCAGGGTGGTGTCTATGCCGGTCAGAAGCGCCCGGCGGCTCCCCAGGTCCCGGATGCTCCGGGTGAGCTTCCGGGTGTCGATGCCCTGGATGCCGGGGATGCCGTGCTCCTCCAGAATCTCCGAAAGGGTTTTGGTGCAGCGGAAGTTGGAGGGCTCGTCGTTATACTCGCTGACGATAAGGGCCCCAATGGTGGGGGTCCGGGTTTCAAAGTCCTCGTCGGTGATGCCGTAGTTGCCGATGAGGGGATAGGTCATCACCACCGCCTGGTCGGTGTAGGAGGGGTCGGAGACGATCTCCTGGTACCCCACCATGGAGGTGTTAAAAACCACCTCGCAGATGCAGTCCCCCCCGGCCCCGAAGCCGTAGCCGGGGTACTGGCTGCCGTCCTCCAGGATCAGCTTGCGGTCATATTGTCTCATGGGCGGTATCTCCTTCCCTTGTAATGGTTCTGCTGTTCCAGTGGGTCAGCACCCACCGGCCATAGACGGTGTCCCCGGCAAAGGGGGTGCTGCGGCCCTTGGTGGCGAAGGTCTCCGGGGCAATTTGACAGGGGGTCTCCACCTCAAAGACGGTGTAGCCCGGATCTTCGGGGATGGAGAAGCGTCGCCGGGGGTTGTCGCTTAGGAGCTGGGAAAGGCGCTCCACCGTCAGGATGCCGGGGCGGACCAGATGGGTATACAGCACCGGGAAGGCGGTCTCCAGCCCCACCACCCCCATGAGGCTCTTTTCCAG
>WSMP01000109.1 GCA_013316495.1 Angelakisella sp. | reverse complement strand
CCCCTGGAGGGGGACAGCGTCCGGCGCCGCCTGGGCCAGGATGGTGGCGGGGAGGTCCTCCGGCTGAATCACCGGCTTGTCCAGGTAGGCCAGGTACTCCACGCAGTTGTGTAGCTCCCGGACGTTGCCGTCCCAGGGGTGGGCCATAAGGATGGCCAAGGCAGCGGGGGATAGGGCGAACTCTGCCCCCAGCCCCCGGCGAATCTCCCCGAAGAGCAGCTGCACGTCCTCCCCCCGCTCCCGCAGGGGCGGAAGGCTCAGGGGCAGAACGCTGAGGCGGTAAAACAGGTCCTTGCGGAACCCGCCCTCCCGGACAATGGAGGGGAGGTCCTCGTTGGTGGCGGCGATGATGCGCACATCCACATAGATGACGTCCACACCCCCCAGGCGGACAATCTCCTTTTCCTGTAGGACCCGGAGCAGCTTCACCTGGAGCATGGGGCTCATGGCCTCGATTTCGTCCAGGAAGAGGGTGCCGCTGCGGGCGGCCTCAAAGAAGCCGATATGTCCCCCCTTCCGGGCCCCGGTAAAGGCTCCCTCCTCGTAGCCGAAGAGCTGGCTTTCCAGGAGGGAATCCGGGATGGCAGCGCAGTTGATGGCAACAAAAGGTTCCCGGCTCCGGGCGCTGGCGGCGTGGATGGCGTGGGCAAAAAGCTCCTTGCCGGTTCCGCTTTCCCCGCTGATGAGAATGGCGGCGGAGCTGGCGGCCATCTTTTTTGCCAGGGCCTTGGCGGTGAGGATGGCGGGGCTTTGGCCCACGATGCTGTCAAAGGTGTACTTGGTGATGTGCCCCTTCCCCAGCAGCTGGCGGCGAATCTTTTGCTGCCGCTTTTCCTCGTCCTGGAAGCGCTGGAGGATGCAAAAGGCCCCAATCAGCGCCCCGTTGCGGAACACCGGCTGGAGGCTGACGTTCACCGGGGTGCCGCCAATCTCCACCAGCCGGGAGGTGATGGCCTTGCGCTGGGCAAAGCATTCCTCAAAGGGGAGGAGGGGGAGGGTCTCCCGTATCTTGTGGTCCAGCAGCTCGTGGGAGGAGATTTCCAGGATGGCCTCCGCCTTGGAGTTGCAGGCAAAGACGGTGCCGTCAAAGTCCACCCCGATGACCCCGGCTTCCAGGGTCTGCTGGAAAAGGTCGAAGATGCTTTCCACCTGGATGGAGCGGTGGAACATCCGCTCGATGCTGTAGGCGTGCTCCGCCAGGGAGGAGAGATAGGCCTGGAAGGCGGGGCGGTCCAGCCGGTGCTCGCACTTCAGGTGGAAGGCCAGCTCGATGAAGGTGTTGGCGCTAAGGAGCCGGGGCCCCAGGTCGATGACCTCCTCCACCCAGTCCGGGACATACCGCCGCTCCCCGGTGGTGATGGCGCAGGGGAGGTGGGGCGGCTCCGGCGCGCCGGGGTAGTAGGGGTAAAGCTCCACCTGCCCCACCCCCAGCTGGTTCAGCAGGGCGATGGTCTCGGTAGCCATTGGCTGGTTGATGTTCACCAGCAGCGCCTTGGTGTTCCGGGGCAGGGCCATAAGACGGTAAAGCCCCTCCCGCGTAATTCGCACCTCGGTGATAACCACCGCTCCGGCGCTGGGGATAATCTGGGAAAGCTCCCGGCCGATGAGGGCGCAGGTGGAGATAAGGTAGACGTCCGCCGGGGCGATTTGCTGGATGGTCCCCCCCTGGACGCTGTAGGTGCTAATCTGGATATGCTCCCCCAAAAAATCCCGCACCTGGCGGGCGTAAAGCTCCACCGAATCGGCGTCCCAGGTGGCGATGGCTAAATGCTTTTTCATAGGAATCCCCCCTTTATGCCCATTTGCCCCAAAATAGGTGGCTGCCGCAGGTAAAAACGCCTGTTTTTCGCCTATTTGTGCCTCCATTATGGCATGGAGCAGGTGTTTTTGTCAAGAAACACCCCAAAAAAGGGCCTTGGCACGGAACTTGCGTAATAAGCCTAAAAAGGGGCTAAAACGGCCCCAAAAGGGTCCAAATGACCCAGAAAAGGGGTAAAAACGCCATGCTGGAGATGAGACGATTTTACGAGGAGGCCCAGGGGCTCCAGGAGGAGCTGGTAGCTTGCCGCCGCGCCCTCCACCAGATGCCGGAGCTGGGGATGGAGCTGCCCCGGACCACCGAATTTGTCTGCGGGGAGCTGGAGGCCCTGGGCCTGCGGCCCCGGCGGCTGGCAGGGGGCGTCACCGCCTGCATCGGGAAGGAGGGAGGAAAGGTCTTCCTCCTGCGGGGGGATATGGACGCCCTGGAGATGGAGGAGCAAAGCGGCCTGGCCTTTTCCGCCAAAGGGGGCAACGCCCACACCTGCGGACACGATATCCACACCACCATGCTGCTGGGGGCGGCCCGGCTGCTGAAGGCCCACGAGGAGGAGCTTCCCGGCCAGGTAAAGCTGATGTTCCAGCCGGGGGAGGAGAGCCTCCAGGGGGCTGCCGCTATGGTGAAGGCGGGCATCCTGGAAAATCCCAAGGTGGATGCTGCCCTGGCCCTCCATGTCTTCCCTGGAGCCATGCACCTGGGGACGGTGGCCTGGCGGCAGGGGCCGGCCCTGGCCTCCTCCGACAGCTTTCGCATCGCCGTCACCGGCAAGGCGGGCCATGGAGCCATCCCCCAAAACGCGGTGGACCCCCTGAACATCGCCGCCCATATCCTCCTGGCCCTCCAGGAGCTGAACGCCAGGGAGGTGGACCCCCAGGACCCGTTGGTCCTCACCGTCTGTACCCTCCACGCTGGGCAGCTGCACAATTCCATCCCGGAATCCGCTGTGCTCACCGGTACTATCCGGGCCTATTCCAACCACAACCGGGCCTTTGCGAAGGAGCGCCTCACCCAGATTTGCCAGGGGATGGCCGCCCTTTTCCGGGGCAGCTGCCAGGTGGAGTTTCTGGCGGGGGTGGCCTCCCTCCTCAACGAGCCGGAGCTGGCCGCCGAGCTGGCGGGGTACACCGGGGAGATTGCCGCAAGAATGGAGGAGCTGCCCCGGCAGATGGGCAGCGAGGACTTTGCCGAGGTGAGCCAGGGGGTGCCCTCTGTCTTTATGGGCATCGGCGCTGGCGGCCCGGAGGAGATCTACAACCGGGCCGGTTCCCACCACCCCGCTATTGTCTTTAACGAGGGAGTGATTCCCCTGGGGGCCGCCGTCCTGGCCGGCTGCGCCGCCAAGTGGCTGGAAAACCATTGCAGGTAGGGGAGCTGGCCGCAGTAGATAATATGGCAGCAATAGGCGCTCCGAAGAAACAGCCCCCGGCTTTCGCTTGGGGCTGTTTGTGGGTTAGGGTTAATTTTGTACAAAGGGAAAGCCCCCCTCTTTGAGGGGGGCCGTGTAGGGCGTGACCTTGGCGGCACGCCATGGAGCTTGCGGCCGGATTCGAACCGGCGGCCTGTTCATTACGAGTGAACTGCTCTGCCAGCTGAGCCACGCAAGCAGGAAAAACTCCTTGGCTATTATACCCTTTTTCCCGCCTCTCGTCAAGCCTTATTGCCTTTGCATTAGTTGATTGCACCATGGGGGCTTTGACCGCTTTCTGGTGGCGCCGCCCTAGCCCCGGCGCAGGGAATTCCTTGGGTCTTTTTCCCCAGATAGAGGCGAAGGCCGTGTAGAGCGGGACAAGGGGCACCCGGACGTTCTTCTTTTTCTTCTTTCGTAAGAAGAAAAAGAAGTGGACGCCTGGAGACGGAAACGGTTTTGTGCTATACTGATGGAAGCTATCCACTCTCCATCGGGGAAAAATCGGAGCGGCCCCGAAGGCTGGGGGCGCATCTTGGAAAAATAGGAGGCTATGGGATGATGAAGCTACTGAAAATTGCCCTTCTGCAAATAGCGCCCGGCGATACCCTGGAAGAAAACCTGGAAAAGGGGCTTTGCTCCTGCCGGGAGGCCAAGAGAAGGGGGGCGGATATCGCCCTGTTCCCGGAGATGTGGAGCAACGGCTACCGCATCTACGGGCGGCCTGGGGAGCAGTGGCGGGCCGAGGCCATCCCCGCCGGAGGCAGCTTTATCCGCGCCTTCCAGGAGCTTGCCAGGGAGCTGGAAATGGCCATCGCCATCACCCTGCTGGAGCGCCATGAGGGCGCCCCCCGCAATTCCCTGATTCTCTTTGACCGCTTTGGGGAGGAGAAGTTCATCTACGCCAAGGTGCACACCTGCGACTTTGACGCAGAGCGGAGCTTGACCCCCGGCGAGGATTTTTACGTGGCCGGGCTTGACACCGCCTGGGGCGTTATCAAGGTGGGGGCGATGATTTGCTACGACCGGGAATTTCCGGAAAGCGCCAGGATTCTGATGCTGAAGGGGGCGGAGCTGATCCTTGTGCCCAACGCCTGCCCAATGGAGATAAACCGTCTTTCCCAGCTGCGGGCCAGGGCCTACGAAAATATGGCGGCGATTGCCACCTGCAACTACCCGGAGACGGTGCCGGACTGCAACGGCGGTTCCAGCGTCTTTGACGGGGTGGCCTACCTTCCCCACCTGGAGGGCTCGCGGGACAGCTGCATTTTACAGGCGGACGGCAGGGAAGGGATTTATATTGCGGAGCTGGACCTGGAGCAGCTCCGGGAATACCGGAAAAGAGAGGTGCACGGGAACGCCTACCGGCGGCCTTCCCGATACGCGCTTTTGACCCGCCGGGGGGTGGAGGAGCCCTTTATCCGGGCGGACCGACGGGAATAGGCCGAGCCGGTTTTACAAAAAGCAGCTGGGGGTAAAACCCAGCTGCTTTTATCTATCGGTTCAGATATTATAGTCGTTATCCCGCTGGACACGCATTTGCAGGAAGACCACAACGGCTGCCGAAACCAGCACCAGGCCGCCAATAAGGGGCAGGGCCCAGGCGGGAGCGCCGCCCTTGGATTCCTCCTCCTCTCCTCCATCGGGGAGGGAGGTCGAAGACTCCGGCTCCGGGGGAGTCTCGTCCAGAATGGTGTCCTCCAGTACCTCACTGACCAGTCCCGCCGGGAGCGGCTGGCGGGGACCCAGCGGC
>WSMP01000108.1 GCA_013316495.1 Angelakisella sp. | reverse complement strand
GCTGATGGCCCTCAACTGTGTCCGCCACGGGGACGGGAGCCTTTGGCTGGTTGCCATCCTCAAAACCACCAATTCCCCTCTGCCCATGCGAGGGTTTGGAATGATAGCGGTGGAAAAGGAGAGGGCCCTGGAGGTGCTGCTTCGGCTGCTGGAGACCCGCCAGGCCCCGGACGTCTTCGGGGAGGGCTGGCAGGCGGTCCAGGTGCAGGCCGCGCCGGAGCAGGAGGCGGCCCAGCGGCAGGCCCCCTATCTCAATATCACCGACGGCGCCGGAGCCAGCCGCAAATACGAGCGGTTTTCCCAGCGGGATGTGGAGCTGGCCGCCCAGAAGGTGGCGGATGGCAGCTACCGGGAGGCCATCCTGTGGCTGCCCCCCCGCCTCATTATGCTGGACGCCGGGGATAAAAACGACGCCCGCGCCACCATCCAAATTTCCCTTCCCCTGAAGGGGGCCTTCCGCACCTTCCGGGAAAAAACCAGCGGCCGCCAGGCGGCGGAGTGGTTCGTTGGCTGCCTGGGCGGACAGCTTCCGGAGGGCTTCCAGCAGTGGAAGGAAGTGACCAAGGAGTGGGAAAGGCGGATAGAAAAGCTGGAAAAGCAGAAGAAAAAGAGCGGGGGCAAGAAGTGAGGGATTGGCGATGAGCGGTAAGACCCTGGCGGATATCTCCAGCGGCCCGGACTGGGTGCTGTACCTGGTGACAGCCCTCTTTGCGGCCCTCTCGCTGCTCCTCCTGCTGGGCAAGGGGAGCTGGCTCATTGCGGGGTATAACACCGCCCCAAGGGAGGAAAAGCAGCGGTACGACGAAAAACGCCTCTGCCGGGTCACCGGCGGGGGGATGGCGGTGTTAAGCGCCCTGCTGGCGCTGATGACCATTTGGGAGGAACAGCTTCCGGCGGAGTTTGCCGGGGTTTTCGCCGCGGCGGCGGTGCTGGTGGCGGCGGCTGTCATCCTCCTTGCCAACACGGTTTGCAAAAAGAGATAACAGGAGGGACTGGTATGCAAGAGCAGCAGTTTGTTCTGATTGATTATGCCGATGGACAGCGGCGCATCGCCCCGGTGGATCGGGGGGTGGTGGAAAACCAGCTGGCAAAGCTCCAGCCGGGGCAGCAGTTTCGCATCGAGCCGGAGCCCCCCATCCCGGCGGAGGAGGGGCTGGAGCTGATGGCCATTAACTGCGTCAGGGAGTCCCAAAGCAGCGGCCTGATGCTGGTGGTGATGCTGCAGGCCCCCGGCGAGGATCATCCCACCGCGGGGTATGTGCAAACCCTTTCCTCCCCCAAGCGGGGGGAGGGGAACCACAAAGCGCCCCTTACCACGGCGGAAAAGGCCCTGGAGATGCTTTTGACCCTGGTGGAAAGGGGAGAGCTGCCGGACTTTAAGGGGGGCTGGCAGCCGGTGCGGCTAAGCGCCGCCACCCCGGAGGAGACCCGCCGGATGAAAGCCAAGGAGAGCCAGGGAAGGACGCTGGGAGGCAACAAAGGCGGTAAAAAGTAGCTCCCCTGACGGGAAACCGGGCAGGAGACCATAAAACAAAAACAGAAGGAGAGAAGCGCAACATGGGAAAGTATTTTAGCGACGTGGTGGATAAGGCCCTGGAGGATATCTATTACTGCTACGATAACCAGCGGGCCAAGGCGGCCCTGGCAGCCCTCCAGTCTGCCGCGGCGGCAGGGGACGGGGACGCCTCCTACATCGCCTCCCGCTGCCTTTCCGGCCCCCAGTACAGCTGGAAGTATCACCCCTATCCGGAGGATGACGACGGGGTGGAATACTATGTCCGCCAAAGCATCCGCCAGGGGAGCGCCATGGGCGTCCTGGGGGCGATGCGCTGCGGGATGCTCACCCCGGAGATGGAGGAGGTCATGCCCTTTAAGACCCTGAAGGAGGCCTGGGAGGTGGTGCGGGAGAAAGCCGAGGCCGGCTGTCTCTTTGCCCAGAACATGATTGGCAACACCTATTTCTGGCTGGATATCGTCCGCATCGAGGGGAAGGGCCCGGAGAGCTTCCCCACAAAGGATGGCTTCGGGGCCTACCTGCGGGAATGCACCCTGGCCTGTATCCCCTGGCTTGAAAAGGCCTTCCGGGGGGGCATGGGCTTTGCCGGGCGCAACCTCTATAATCTCTATAACGACGGGGAGGAGGGGCTGGTGGAGCCCCAGAAGGAGAAGGCCGCCGCCCTGGAGCAGCTGGGGGCCCAGCTGGGCTACCCCGACTGGATGGAGCGGCACGCCAAAACCCTCACCAACACCAAGGGCCGGGAAAAGGAGGGGGTGGAGCTGGCCATCGCCGCCGCGAAGAAGGGGCAGCTTTCCGCCTGGTACTACCCGGCCCAGGCCTACCAGCTGGGCAAGGGGGTCCAGAAGGACCTGCGCTACGCCATGGAGTGCTGCGAAAAGGGCCTGGCGGACCCGGACAGCATCGGCTGCGCCAACATCGCCGGGGAGATGTATTTTGAGGGGAAGGACGGCATCCCCCAGGACCGGGCCAGGGCGGTGCAGCTCTTTGAGCAGGCCCACCGCAACGGCAACAACTGGGGCAACGATATGCTGGGCCTTTGCTATCTCTTCGGCTACGGCTGCCAGCGGGACCCCGCCCGCGCCCGCGCCCTCTTTGAGGAGGCGAAGTACAGCAGCGACCGGAAGAGCTACGGCCTGGGGCTTATTTACGCCGACGGCCTGGGGGTGCCGGAGAACATCGGCAAGGGGGTGGAGTACCTCCAAAAGGCCGGGAACTATCCCCCTGCCCAGGAGGCCCTGCTGCGCTTCAAAAAGACCATCTTCGGCAAATGGGTCCGCCGGTAGGAGCTTGCCCCCGCCGCTTCTTCACATAGGGCCTTTTGTGTAACGAAAAACTCCCTTGGTTAACGGCCAGGGGAGTTTTTTCTTGCGATTTGCGTATAAAAATGTTATAATCATGTACAAAGAAGGCGATTTTATGCCGCAGATTAGACCGATTACAGACGCCGGAACAGGCTGCATAATGTATCAGGCTGTCACGCGGCAAACATCGTAGCAACCCCGCGGTGTAAAACGGCTGCTCTGCGGGTCTTCCGAAAAAAGCTGTTAAAAAGAAAGGATCTGACAAGCCAATGAAAAAAGCGTTAGCCCTCCTCCTTGCGGCTGTGCTGATGTTCAGTCTTGCCGCCTGCGGCGGAAAGCCCGCAGCCAACCCCTCCTCCGACGGCTCCTCGGCCTCCTCCTCCGTGCCGGAAAGCTCCTCCGTTTCCTCCTCCGCGCCGGAGGCCTCTCCCTCCTCCACGCCGGAAAGTTCCTCCACCTCCTCCTCGTCGGAATCCACCCCGCCGGAGCCGGAGCCTGTCTATTCAGTAAACCATGCCAGCAGCTTCCAAAACGGTTATGCTTACATCTATTTTCGCGATACAGCCGGAGGCAAGTCCTACAGCGGCATCATTGACGCCAAGGGAAAGCTCCAAAGCTATTTTGCAGGCAACACCGTAGATTCCGACCGTAACACCGGCGGTTACATCTATACCCAAAACCGCAATAACAATGCCGTTTCTGTCATCGGCCCCGACGGCAAGGCGGCCACCCATTCGTTAGGTGACGACCTGCGTCTCTTTGCCGCCCTGGGTGACGGCTACCTCGTCATCGAGGAGCACCAGGCCGGGTTTGACGCCGAGGATTGGGTCTATCACCTGTACGACGGCTCCGGCAAGGAGCTGACCTCCTTTTCCTACGGCTGCACCGTCAATTTAGGGTATTGGGGCGATGGGATCTTTGCCATCGTCCCCAACACCGACAAGGAGTTTACAGAGGAGCAGATTACCGCCCGCAACAACTACGGGCGCGGCGTCCGGTATGCCGACCTTTATTTTGCGCAAGCCGACGTCTGGCAGCGGGATCAGCTTACCATGACAAACACCTCCGCTTTTCAGGACCTTCTCTGCCAGGACGGGATCATGATGCTTCGCGGCGCCTCCAACCAGGAGAACCGCAACCCCAACCCCGGAGAGTATACCTATGCGGACAGCAAGGGCGTCCTGAACTCCATTACCGTCCCAAAGGAGATTGGCAAAGATCCCTTTTATTTGGGGCACAGGGACGGCGTTATGCTCTTTACCGACCGATCCGATTCCCAGGTTATCCCGGTCTACCGGTATGATGTGGCATCCGGCCAATGGTCCCGCTATCAGGGAAAGTACGCCGATAAGCTGCACAACTCCAGCTCCTATGTCTCCGTTACCGGCGAGGGCTATACCGCCATCGCCCTGAAGGGGGCGGATAACCGGGTTTACACCATGCTTTTGGACAAGGAGCTAAAGGAGGTCTGGGATTCCCCCATTCTTGGCATCCCCTCCGCGATTACCGGCGGCACCCTGTACCTCTTTGATCCGGACAACACCTCCACCGTCTGCTCCTACGACCTGAAGGGGAACCCCCTGGGGAAGGTGGAGGGGGTAAACCGGTGGTTGTTCTGGCCGGAGGACGGGGTTATTACCGACTCCAGGGCGTATTTCAGCCCCGACGGCACCCCTGCCTTTGAGATTGACTACGCCGCAGGCAAGCTGGTGACGCTGCCCGAATAAACCGGGAAGCCCTTCGGGGTAACGCCACAAAAAGGCCTGTTGAGGCGATATAGGCTTTAAGGACTGCCAGCCTCTGCCAGTACATAAAAAGAACTCCGTCCCAGATGGGGCGGAGTTTTTTGGCGCAGAAAAAAACCCCCTCCGCAAAGGGAGGGGGCAGGGGACAGGGAAAATCAGTCGCTGACGTAGGGGAGCAGCGCCAGATGGCGGGCGCGCTTGATGGCGACGGTCAGCTGCCGCTGATGCCGGGCGCAGGTGCCGGTGACGCGGCGGGGGACGATCTTAGCCCGCTCGGAAAGATACCGGCGCAGGCGGGGGACGTCCTTGTAGTCGATGGTCTCGATTTTATCCACGCAAAAGGCGCAAACCTTCCGGCGGGGCCGGCGGTCGCGCATGGGTCTATCAGTACGCTCCATGGTTATGAAACCCTCCTTTTCAGGTAAATTTGATGG
>WSMP01000107.1 GCA_013316495.1 Angelakisella sp. | reverse complement strand
GGACAGCATCGGGGTGAAGCCCCTGGAGGAGCAGCTTTCTGTCCTGGAAAGCGCCATCCTTCTCCTGGGGCGGGAGGCGGAGCTGGCCAGGGAGGAAAGCCGGCGGTACGGCGGGCTGTTCCGGCGGCTGGGGCTGCTGCTGGGCCTGCTGGCAGTGGTGGTGCTGGCGTAGAGGGCTTTGCCCGCAGGAGACTCTGCCTTACTTCCAGCCCCAAATTCCCCTCCCTTCTTTCAAAGAAACTAGCCGCTTTTCTTTTTGCTTCTTTTTCTTTTCTCGCGAAAAGAAAAAGAAGGGCGCTCTTAGCACAAAGAGGAGCAGCGCCCCAGTTTGACGTAAAACACACCGTTCCGGCAAAGGGAAAGAGGTGCAAAGGCATGGATGTGGATTTAATTTTCCGAATCGCCGCCATCGGCATTATTGTTTCGGTGCTGTACCAGGTGCTGCTCCGCGCAGGCCGGGAGGAGCAGGCGATGCTCACCTCCCTGGCGGGGCTGATTGTGGTGCTGATGATGATGATTCAGGAAATCAGCAACCTGTTTGATACCGTCAAAACGGTGTTTGGGCTATGAGCGGGGAGCTGTTTGGGGTGGCGATGTTCTGCATCACCGCGGCGGCCCTTTCCCTGATGCTCCGGCAGTACCGGCCGGAATATGCGGTTTTCGTCAGCCTGGGGTGCAGCGTGGTGGCCCTCCTGTGGCTCCTCCAAGGGATTGCCCAGGTAATGGAGGAGCTGGAGCAGTTTTTCCAGGGCTCCTTGATTTCCGGGGAGCTCATCCAGGTGGTGATGAAGTGCCTGGGGGTTTGCATCCTCACCGAGCTGGCGGGACAGACCTGCCGGGACGCCGGAGAAAACGCCATTGCGGCCAAGGTGGAGCTGGCGGGGAAGGTGACGCTGGTGCTGGTGAGCCTGCCCCTTTTCCAGCGGCTGCTGGAGGTGGCGGAGCGGCTGCTGAGCATGGGATGAGGGAAGATATGGGACAAAAAAAGCGAACCGGCCAAGGGATTCTCTTTTTTCTGGCGCTGCTTTTGCTGGTGGTTCCCGCCTGGGGGGCGGAGTACGACTACCAGGAGGGGATGGATTACTTCTTTGCGGAGGAGGGGGAGGAGCTGCTGGACAAACTCCCAGGGGAGGCCCAGGGCCTTTTGGATCGCCTGGGGCTGGAGGGCATCTCCGGAACGGTGGAGGGCCTCACCCCCCAGCTGTTTTTCCAGGCGGTGTGGGAGAGCATCCTGGAGCAGCTGCGCAGCCCCCTCCGCCTTCTGGTCTCCCTGGTGGGGATACTGCTCCTTTGCGCCATTCTGGAGAGCTTTGGCGCATCCTTTTCCGCCGGGGGGGCGGACGCCATCCTGGGGGTAATTATCACCGTCTTTATCAGCGGCATCCTCATCGACCCCATTGTGGCCTGCATTGTGGACGCCAGGGAGGTGATTCGGAACTTTGCCACCTTCATCCTCGCCTTTATTCCCGTCTTCGCGGGGGTGGTCACCGCTTCGGGCCAGCCGATGACCGGGATGGCCTACAATCTCTTTGTCTTCTGGATGTGCCAGGTGACCGCCCAGCTGGTGACGGCGGTGTTCCTTCCACTCTTGTCCGCCTATCTGGCCCTTTCGGTGGTCTCGGTGGTCTGTCCCAAGCTGGAACTGGGGGGCTTTGTGGGGGGGATTAAGACCTTTGTCACCTGGTCCCTGGGGCTTGTCCTCACCGTTTTTATCGGGCTTATGTCCATCCAGTCGGTGGTGGCCTCCAGCGGGGATTCCATTGCGGTGAAGACCACTAAATTTTTCATCGGCAGCATGATACCGGTGGTGGGAGGGGCGCTCTCCGACCTTTTCATGGCGGCCCAGGGGTGCATCCAGCTGGTGAAGGGGACGCTGGGGGCCTTTGGCATTGTCATCACCGCCCTCACCTTCCTGCCGGTGCTGCTGCGGTGCGGGGTGTGGTATGTGGCCATGGGCCTGGGCAGGGTGGTAAGCGAGCTGTTCCATCTGCCCCAAATCACGAAGCTGCTGCGGGCCGTCTCCTCCACCCTGGGGATTATCCTGGCGGTGCTTCTCTACGACGCCCTGCTGGTGATTATCTCCACAACCCTTCTTATTGTTGCCTTCCGGGGCGGATGAGGTCCCGGCGGCTGTCTTCTTTTTCTTCTTGCAAAAGAAGAAAAAGAAGCAAAAAGAAGAATGGCCCAAGTTTTTAAGCAATCCATGCAGAATAAGAGCCCTTAATCAGCAAATCAAACAGGGAGGTGGAGGCGGATGGACGAGGTGGGCCGGTGGGTGTTCACCATCTGCTGCGGGGCGGCGCTTTGCGGGGTGGTGTCGGTGCTGCTGCCCTCCAAGGGGATGGAAAAGCTAATGCGGATGGTGCTGGGGCTTTTTATGCTCTGCTGCTTCCTGCTGCCGGCGGGGCTGGAGCTGGACCTGGCGGAGCTGGAGCCGCCGGAGGCAGCCTCCGCCATGGAGGAGGCCGCCCAAAGGGCCACCCATCACTTTTTGCAGGATACCCTTTCCCGCTCCCAGGAGGAGCTGCGCCGTTTGGCCGGGAAAGAACTAGAGGAATCTGGCATAAATGAGAAGGACATCCAAATATACATAGAAGCAGACGAGGGAACGGGCCATCAGGCTGGGGACCTTCCCAGCCTTACGGCGCGGGTCATCCTGCCAGCCAGTGCAAAGCAAAGGGAGCAGGAGCTTCGGGAACTGCTGGAAAAGAAGCTGGATATTCCAGTCCAGCTGACGTGTGATGGAGAGGAACGATGAAAGAAAAACAGACACTGAAAATAGGGAAATACCGGCTGAACCTGAACACGCTGGTGTTCCTGCTGGGGATAGCCGGAATTCTGCTGATTGGCCTTTCCTCCCTGCTGCCCAGGGGGGAAAAGGCGGCAGAGAAGGCCAGCGCCCTGGAGGAGGAGGCGAAAACCTACGCCTCCCAGCTGGAGGAGCGGCTTCAGTCCATCCTGGAGCAGATGGACGGGGTGGGGACGGCGCGGGTGATGGTGACCCTGGAAAACGGCTACCAAAACGTCTACGCCAAGTCCGAAAAGGTCAATAACGACGTTTTGCAGGACATCCGGGCAGAGGACGAAAAAAAGACCCAGGAAAAGCAGGTGACAGAGCAGACCTACATCCTGGTGGACGGCGTGGGGGGCAAAAGCCCCCTGGTGACCGCCCGGCTGGAGCCGGAGGTGAAGGGCGTGGTGGTGGTCTGCGAAGGAGGAGACGATCCCCTGGTGGTGAGAAAGGTGGTGGATACGGTGAAGGTGGCCCTCAATCTGTCCTCCTCCCGCATATCGGTCTCCCGGCTTACCGCCGGGTGAAGGCGGGACGGGGATTTCTTAATTAAACAGCATGGAGGTTTTTGCAGCTATGAAAATGAACATGATTATCAGTAAAAAACACATTGTACTTTCTGCCCTGGTGCTGGCCCTCAGCGTGGCGGTCTACCTGAACTGGGAGTACGTAAAAACCAACGGCGACACCTTTGAAAACACCAGCAAGGTGGCGGTGGACGGCGCGGTGGAGGAGACCGCCAGTCCCGGCGGGGAGGATGGCAAGACCGGGGAAACCGCCGCCTACGGGGAGGCCTACTTCGCGGAGGCGAAGCTCTCCCGCACCAAGGCCAGGGATGAGGCGGCGGACGCCCTGAAGTACATGCTGGAGGACGCGAACCTCACCACCGACCAGATGACCCAGCTCACCATGGAGGCGGCGGACATTGCGAAATCCATTGAGACCGAGGGGAAGATCGAAAATCTCATCAAGGCCAAGGGCTTCCAGGAGTGCATGGTCTACCTGGCGGACGACAAGATTGACGTGCTGGTGAAGTGCAGCGGTATGACCGACAGCGAGGCCGCCCAGATTAAAGACGTGATTTTGGGGGAAGTGGCGGTGCCGGACAGCAGCATCTCCATCATTGAGATTCAGTAAAGGCCAAAAATTTCCCGTGGGAATAAATAAGAGGTTGTACTGTTCCAAAAATGTGGTATAATATCCTCATGGTGGATATTATACCATTTTTTTGACGGCGCTTTCCCGCCCCAAATGGGGGAGAGCCCGCAAATCTGCCGCAAAGTGGAGGTAGAAAAAATGTCTGAACAGAAATATGTTTCCAATGCAGGGAGCCTGAAAATCTCCCAGGAGGTTATCGCCTCCATTGCCGGATACACCGCCACCGATATCGAGGGGGTCACCGCCCTGGCGCCTATGCCCGCCAACATCAGCGGCTGGCTGGAGCGGCAGCCCCTGCGCCCCATCTCCATCCAGCTGGAGGACGGGGTGGCTATTATTGATATCCGCCTGAAGGTGAAAAACGGGGTGAAGATTCCGGAGCTTTCCAAAAAACTTCAGGCAAATGTGAAGGAAGCGGTGCAGAACATGACCGGCGTGGTGGTCTCCAAGGTGAATCTCCAAATTGCCGGCGTGGATTTTGAGGACGTGACAGAAACAGAGGAATAATAAAAAGAGCGGCCCCCCCTTCTTTCCCATAGATAGAAGGGGGCAGCCTTGTTTTTCTTGTGGAGGGAGTATGGCACAAACCACCCGGCGGGAATCCCGCGAACAGGCCTTTGCACTTGTGTTTGAAATGATTTTTAACGATGCCCCGGTGGAGGAGCTGGTGGAGGGCGCCGCCCAGTGCCGGGATATATCCATCGGCGATTACGCCCTGGAGGCCGCCAAGGCGGTGCGGACCCACTGGGAGGAGCTGGACGGCATCATCCGGCGCTTTTCCGCCAAATGGAAGCTGGAGCGCCTGCCAAAGGTGACCCTTTCGGTCCTCCGTCTTGCCATCTGCGAGATTGCCTTTTTGGGAACCCCCACAGGGGCGGTCATCGACGAGGCGGTGGAGCTGACCAAAAAATACGGCGGGGATGACGACCCGGCTTATGTCAACGGGGTGCTGGGCGGATACGCCCGGAGCCTTGCCGCCGCGCCAAAGGGCGAGGAAACAGACCTTGGATAGGCCGTATTTTTTGGGGATTGACACCAGCAATTACACCACCTCGGCGGCCAAATACGACGCCCGGAGCAGCACTGTCTGTCACAGCAGGAAAATC
>WSMP01000106.1 GCA_013316495.1 Angelakisella sp. | reverse complement strand
GGACCTCCACCCCCTCCAAAGCGGCCAGCTTCCGCCCCCTGGCGGTTCCGGTGATTGTGCTGGTGGCGGTGAACCAGGAGAAAAAGTGCTTTTTCACCCCCCAGGAGCGGGTGGAGATGATACGCCGGGTGGTGGAGGAAGCGGGCCTTAAAAACGTCCAGGTGGACAGTGACGGCGGTCTGCTGGTAAGCTACATCCAGCGGGCGGGGGCCTGTGCCATCGTCAAGGGGCTGCGGGCCGTTTCGGATTTTGAGTACGAGTTCCAAATGTCCCTCACCAACCACAAGCTCCTGCCGGAGTGCGAAACCATCTTCTTCACCACCAGCTCCCGGAATATGTACCTGTCCTCCAGCATCGTCCGCCAGGTGGGCGGCCTGGGGGGAGACATCACCCAATTTGTGCCCCCGTGCGTCTATGAGCTTATTCATCAAAAGCTCACCGGGGGCAAGGAATTAAGATAAGGAGGTATCACCGATGGCAAATTTGGAATCCATCCTCAATGAACTGGACGAGGTGCTGGAAAGCGCGGTCACCCTGCCCCTCACCAGCAAGTGCATGGTGGATGCCGAGCGCATCCGGGACCTCATCGACGACATCCGCCTGAACATCCCGTCGGAAATCAAGCAGGCCAGGGCGGTGGTGGCGGACCGCAACGAGATTCTTTCCATGGCAAAGAAGGAGGCGGAGGATCTGATCCGCAAGGCGGAGGAGCGGGCCAAGGCCCTGGTGGATAACGACACCATTGTCCGCCAGGCCAACGCCAAGGGGATGGCGATGCTCAGCGAAGCCAGTCAGAAGGCCTCCGATATGGTGGCCCAGGCGACGGCCCGCTCCAACGAGCTTTCCTCCCAGGCCACCGCCAAGGCCACCGAGATGCTCACCCAGGCCAATCTCCGCTCCAAGGAGATGAAGCAGGCTGCCTACGATTTTTCCGAGGGGATGCTCCGCTCCACCGAGGAGACGGTGGCCCGCGCCCTCAGCGAAATCAAGACCACCCGCCAGGCTATTCTCCAAAGCGCCAGGGAGGCCATCAAGCAGGGGGGCGGGCCGGAGGGATTCCGGTAGTGTAGTTCGCAGCCCTCGGTCCCGGACCGGGGGCTTTTTATGAAGCGGAAAGGGGAGAAGAGCGGATGGTTGGCTGGATCGCGGTGGGGGTGGGGGTCCTTTTTGGGCTGTTCCTGCTTTTTTACGCCTTTCTGGCGGTCTCCTGCCTGAAGGAGAACACAGGCAGCATCGCCTTTAGCCTGGCGGTGGGGCTTATCCACACGGGGCTGCCGGTGCCGGTGCTCTACTTTGGCTACCGGTGTTTTCTGGAAAAGCTGGGGCAGTACGGAAGCACCGTGATGCTGCTGGGGGCGGTGCTTTGCTTTGGGGTGTACTTTTTTATTGTCCGGGCCTGGAACCGCATCGTCTTTGGGGATACCCCGGCCATCTGGGAGATTGGGGTGCTCACCGCCCTCCAGGCGGCTGTGTCCGGCTTTTTCATCTACGGGTTTTTGCATTTTTAGAAGCTGTACCAATAGCCGAAGGGCGCAAATTTGCTGTCAAGATGCGGGCGGTGGCTATTGGTACAGTTTCTTTGAAATTTGGGACAGCGTGGCTTTGGCTGCGCTGTTTTTTGCAGAGCGCAAAACAGCCCCCGATTGTGCAGACAGCGCGATCGGGGGCTGTTTGTTGGCAAAGAAATATTGATTGGGATGCCGGTGGATCACCGGCTAAGCAGCTGGGAAAGGGCGGCGGAGAAGGCCACCGGGTCGTCCACCGGGATGCCCTCCAGCAGCTGGGCCTGGGCGTAGAGCAGCTGGGCATAGGTGCCCACCAGCTCCTTTTCCCCGGCCTGGTACAGCCCCTGGAGCTTCTGGAAGACGGGGTGCCCGCCGTTGAGCTCCAGCACCCGCTCCGCCTTCATCTTCTGCTCGCCGGGCACCTGCATCTGGGCAAAGACCTTTTCCATCTCCAGGGTGATGCCCCCATCGGTGGTGAGGCAGACAGGGCCGCTCTTGAGGCGGGCGGAGAGGCGAACCTCCTTCACCTTTTCCCCCAGGGCCTCCTTCATGCAGCCAAGGAGATCCTTTTCCTTGTCGCTCTGCTCCTTCACCTGGTCCTTTTCCTCCTGGGTAGCCAGGTCCAGGTCCCCGTCCGAGACCGACTTGAACTCGTGCTCGGCGTACTGCCCCAGGGCGCGGACGCAGAACTCGTCCACATCCTCGGTGAGGTAGAGGATCTCGTAGTCCTTTTCCTTCACCAGCTCGGTCTGGGGCAGGTGCTCCAGCTGATCCCGGCTTTGGCCGCAGGCGTAGTAGATGACCTTCTGCTCCTCCTTCATCCGGGAAACATACTCCGCCAGGGTCACCGGCTTTTCCTCCTTGGAGGAGGTGAAAAGCAGCAGGTCCTTCAGGAGATCGGCCTGGGCGCCGTAGGTGCTGTACACCCCGAATTTCAGCTGGAGACCGAAGGCTTTAAAGAATTCCTCGTACTTCTCCCGGTCGTTTTTCAGCATCAGGCCCAGCTCGCTGGCAATTTTCTTTTCCAGCCGCCCGGCGATGAGCTTTAGCTGCCGGTCGTGCTGGAGCATCTCGCGGGAGATGTTAAGGCTCAGGTCCTGGGAATCCACCAGCCCCTTTACAAAGCTGAAGCAGTCGGGAAGGAGATCGGCGCACTTTTCCATAATGAGGACGCCGCTGGCGTAGAGCTGGAGGCCCTTTTCATAATCCCGGCTGTAGTAGTTGTAGGGGGCGCGGGAGGGGATGAAGAGCAGGGCGTTGTAGGTGGCGGCCCCTTCGGTGCTGCTGCGGATCACCCGCAGGGGGGCGGTGAAATCCCCGAATTTATCCTGGTAGAACTGGTCCATCTCCTCATCGGAAACCTCGCTCTTCGCCTTCTTCCAGATGGGTACCATGGAATTGAGGGTCTCAATCTCCTGGTAGTCCTCGTACTGGTCCTCGGTGCCCTCCTTCTTGCGGGAGCGGGTCATCTCCATGCGGATGGGGTAGCGGATGTAATCGGAGTACCGCTTCACCAGCCCCTGGAGGCGGTAGCTCTCCAAAAACTCGTCGTAGCTCTCCTCCTCGGTGTTGTCCTTGATGGTGAGGATGACGGTGGAGCCGGTCTCCTCCTTCTGGCAGGGGGTGATGGTGTAGCCGTCGCTGCCGTCGGATTCCCAGCAGAAGGCCTCCTGGCTGCCGGCGGCGCGGGTGATGACCTTCACCTTCTTCGCCACCATAAAGGCGGAGTAGAAGCCCACGCCAAACTGGCCGATGATGTCCACATCCTCCGCCTGGCCGTTCTCCTCCTTGAAGGCCAGGGATCCGCTTTTGGCGATGGTGCCCAGGTTCTGCTCCAGCTCCTCCTTGCTCATGCCGCAGCCCCGGTCGGTGATGGTGAGGGTGCGGGCCTCCTTGTCCGGGAGGATTTGGATGAACAGCTCCTCCCTGGAAAGACCGGTCTCCCCGCCAGAAAGGGAATGGTAGTACCGCTTGTCCATGGCGTCGCTGGCGTTGGAAATCAGCTCCCGCAGGAAAATCTCCTTGTGGGTGTAGATGGAGTTGATCATCAGGTCCAGCAGCCGCTTGGACTCCGCTTTGAATTGTTTTTTAGGCATAGCGCCCACCTCCGTATCCTGTAATTTGGCACTCCGATAGATAGAGTGCTAACATGCTTCTATTATAACCCATTTCGGAGAAAAATCAATGACTAATTTGTTAAGAAAGAGGCGGATAGGGGGCCTTTTGGGGGAAATGCAGGGAGGAACAAAAATTTCCCTTCCAAACTACTTTACATGACGTAGTAGTTGTGATAGAATCTAATTACTACGTCAGACATAGTAAATGGAAGAGGGAAGGGGGACGGCTATGATTGGCAGCGACGTAATCCGGGGGTACTGCGATACCATCCTCCTCAGCCTGCTGGCCCAGGGGGATTCCTACGGATATGAGCTTTCCCGCGCCATCCGGGAGCGCAGCGGCGGGGCCTATGTGATGAAGGAGACCACCCTGTATTCCGCCTTTGCCCGGCTGGAGAAACGGGGGTTCATCGCCTCCTACCAGGGCCAGGAGAGCCGGGGGAGGCCCCGCACCTACTACACCATCACCGCCCCCGGCCGGGAGTACCTCCGGGAGAAGCTGGAGGAGTGGCGGGAAACAAAGGCGCTGATGGACTGTTTTACAGGTACAGAGGAAACAAGCAAGGAGGAATAGAGACGATGGAAAAGATTCGGAACTTTGTGGAGAACATGTTTTTGAGCCTCCCCGATACCCCGGAGGTGCGGGAGGCCAAGGCCCATATCCTGGAGGGGATGACGGACCGGTACGAGGCGCTGCTGGCCCAGGGGAAGAATGGGGACGAGGCCTTTGGCGTTGTGGCGGGGGAGTTTGGCAGCATGGAGGAGCTGCGCCAGGAGCTGGGACTTTCCCTCCAGGCTTCAGCGCAGCCCGGCCCGGATCCGGAACCGGCGGGACCCCTTTGGGAGGAATACCGGTGCTTCCGGAAAAAATTTACCACAGCCGTCACCCTGGGAGTGGTCCTTTGCATCCTGGGGCTGGTGGCCTCGATGATACTGGCCCAGCTTCCGTGGGCCAGGGCGATGGACCTGCACCACATTGCGTTTTTAAGCGTCGTGGCCGCCGCGGTGGGGCTGTTTGTCTACTATGGCATCCAGGACGAGAGCTACAGCCGCCGCCTGCGGCAGGAGAAGGGGGCTCCGGCAGAAGAGACCGGGAAGGGGGAAAGGAATTCCCTCCAGAGCGCCATTATGCTTGCCGCCGTCGCCGTCTATCTCTTCCTGGGCTTCATCTGGAACCTGTGGCACCCCGGCTGGCTTGTTTTCCTCGTTGGGGCCGCCCTCTGTAAGGTGGCGGAGTACGGGAAACGAAGATAACGCAGTCCCCCAAAAAGGGGAAAAGCTCCTCCATTCCCTGGGAATGGGGGAGCTTTTGGCGGTTAAGATAGAATCAGCTGAGGGCCAGACCCATTGCCATCCCGGCAAAAAGGATAATGAAGATGGCGGCGGGGACCACGTATTTTACCAGCAGCCCCCAGGGCTTTGCAAAGGGGAAGCGGACCCCCTC
>WSMP01000105.1 GCA_013316495.1 Angelakisella sp. | reverse complement strand
TCCGGAAGGTGTTTCTCTATAGGCGCATCTTCTGCAAAAAGCATCCCAACACAAAAAGGAGAGGCCCGAAAGACCTCTCCCTTTTGTATGTAATTTTTCTAGTTACACCAGCTGCCTTCTCTGGCGCTCCTTTTCTGCGGCCTCGTCCTCCGCCGGGTACCACATGGGGCTGACAAACCGCACCAGGCAGGGGTCCCCCTCGGCGAAGGTGACCCGGTGGGGCACCTGGATTTTCAGGGTCTGGCGGCCAATCTGCACCAGGTATTCGGTGCGGTCGGTGAGGAAGATGCGCTTATCGATTTTGGTGGGATAGCCCTCCCCCTCGCCAGGCTTCAGCAGGTCGATGGAATTGGGGCGGGTCGCCACCACCATCCGCCTGTCGGCGTCCTTTGGAATCTCCAGCTTCAGGGGGTGGTCGTTGTCCCCTTCGGCATAGACCTTGCCGTCCTGCACTACTACATTGATGAAGGTGCTCTCCCCCAAAAAGCTGTGGACAAAGCGGCTGTTGGGCTTGTTGTAGAGATTCTCCGGGGTGTCAATCTGCATAATCTTGCCCATGTCGCAGACCATCATCCGGTCGGAGATAGCCATAGCCTCCGACTGATCGTGGGTGACAAAGATGATGGTGAAGTTAAATTTCCGCTGGAGCTCCTTGATTTCAAAGCGCATGGTCTCCCGGAGCTTGGGGTCCAGGTTGGAGAGGGGCTCATCCAGCAGCATCACCTTGGGCTGGGTGACGATGGCGCGGGCCAGGGCGATGCGCTGCTGCTGCCCGCCGGAAAGGTCGGAGGGGAAGACCTCCTCCAGGCCGGTGAGGCTGGTGTGCTTCATGGCCTCCTTTACCCGCTGGGCAATTTCGGTTTTATTGACCTTCTGAATCTGGAGGGGGAAGGCCACATTGTCAAAGACGTTCATGTGGGGCCAGACGGCAAAGGACTGGAAGACCATCCCCAGCCCCCGCTCCTCCGGCGGCACATAGAGGTTTTTATCCTTGATAGAAACGGGGCGGCCGCAAAGCTCGATCTCCCCCTCGCTCAGGTCCTCAAAACCGGCAATCATCCGCAGCGTGGTGGACTTGCCGCAGCCGGAGGGGCCCAGGAAGGAGAAGCACTCCCCCTCGTGAACGCTGAGGTTAAAGTCGTCCACAGCGACGATATCCCCCAGTGTCTTGGTGGTAAACCGCTTGGTAACATGACGAAGAATAACTTGATCCATCCCTTAAACCCCCTTCCGGTCCTTGGTTGCCTGGGTGACGATGGTGTTGCAGATGATGATTATGATGATAGCTACGCTTCCCAGCGCCGCCGCCTGGGGAATCATGCCCGCGTCGCGCAGGGAGTAGATCTGGACGCCCAGGGTGCGGGTATAGGGTCCGTACAGCAGGATGGAGGTGGTCACCTCACGCATGGCCGGCAGGAAAATGAGGAAGAAGCCGGAGACCATGGCCGGACGGATGAGGGGCAGGGTGACGTCGGTGAGGCTCTCCATATGGGAGGCGCCGCAGGTGCGGGCCGCCTCCTCCAGGGAGGGGTGAACCTGCAAGAGCGCTGCGGAGGAGCTCTTCATGGAGAAGGAGAGATACCGGGCAATGTAGGCCACCAGGATAATCCAGATGGTGTTATAAAGGCTGATATTCAGGATGTTGCCGGACCAGGCCAGAATGACGCCGATGGCCAGCACGGTGCCGGGGAGGGAGTAGGGCAGCACCGAGAGAACCTCCAGCACCTCCTTGCCCTTGGGCCGGATCTTCTGCACCACATAGGCGATGAGGGTGCCCAGGAACATGCAGATGATACCGGCGGCAATGGAGACGAAGAGGGAGTTCTTCACCGAATCAATGGTGCCGGAGGCGGCGAAGATGCGCTTGTAGTTTTGGAAGGTGAAGTTCTCCGGGATGAGGGGCAGGCCATAGGCCTTCACCAGGCTCACCAGGAAAATCATCACCAGGGGCACGATGACGATGAGGATCAGGGTGGCGATGCAGAGGATGAGCAGCGGGATGCGGGCGCCACGGAGCTTGATGAGGGTGGGGCGCATACTCTTGCCCTTGATGATGTCGTAGCTGCCGGAGCTGAGGATCTTCTTCTGAATCACCAGGGCGGTGAACACCACCAGCACCAGCATGATGGAGAGGGCCGCGCCCTGGCGGATCCCCTCAAAGCTGCCCCCCGCACGGGAGATAACGGCGTAAATCTTGGTGGGCAGGGTATAGATGCCCTGGGAGAAGCCCAGAATGGAGGGAACGCCGAAATGGGCCAGGGAGGTGGTGAGAATCAGCAGGGCGCCGGCGGAGATGGCGGGCACCACCAGGGGGAGGGTTATCTTGCGGATAACGGTCATCTGCTTGGCGCCGGCGATGCGGGCGCATTCCTCCAGGGTGGGGTCCATCCGCTCCAGGGCGCTGACCACCTGCATAAAGACGAAGGGGAAGTAGTAGGACAGCTCCACAAAGACGATACCCCCAAGGGTGTTGATGTTCACCGGGGCGGTGGAGAGGCCGAAAACCTCCATCAGGAGCTTGTTGAGGTAGCCGGACCGGCCGTTGAGCAGCAGGTCCCAGGCCATGGCCCCCAGGAAGGGGGGGAACATATAGGGGATGTTGAAGAGGGCGCGCATCAGCCCCTTGGCGGGGATGTCGCTGCGGCCCAGCAGCCAGGCGTAGAAGGTGCCTACAACGGTCCCCAGCAGGGTGACCCAAAAGGCGATTTTGATGGTGTTCCACATGGCGGCCAGGTTGCCCGCATCGGTAAGCTGGCTGCTGAAGAGCTTGGGGTCAAAGTGGCCCTGGAAGAAAAAGGCGTTGTAGATGATGGAAACCACCGGAATCACCACTACTACCAGCAGCAGCACCACGGTGAGGGCGGTCATCACGCCGTCCATGCTAAAGCGCTTGCCATCGATGGCGGCAAGATCCTTATTGCGGCCTGTTTTTGTCATGCCGATACCTCCTTTTCCGGGTAGAAGCGGTAGTTCAGCAGCCGGATGCCGGTCTCCTGACCCTCCCGCATCACGCCGTACTTGGCGGCGTCCAGGGTGTTCTGCTGAATCCGCAGCTCCCGACCGCCCAGCTCCACAAAGTAATCGTATTCGCTCCCCAAAAAGACCGACCGCTTAACGGTGACCCGCAGGGAGGAATCCTTATCAAAGACGATGTCGTTGGGCCGCACCCCCAGCTCCAGCTTTTTGGAGGTATCGGTGCCCTCCGGCAGTTTGCCATCGGCCCAGGGGAAATCCTTCTGGCCGGGCCGGAGGGTGATAGCGCTACCTGCCACCTCCACCGGGATGAAGTTGGAAACCCCGATGAACTCAAAGGTGAAGCGGTTGGCCGGGTGCAGAATAATGTCCTCATCAGTGCCCAGCTGGCAGAGGCTGCCGTCCGGCTCCATAATCGCCATACGGTCGCAAAGCTGGAGGGCGGACTGCTGGTCGTGGGTGATGTACAGAACGGTGGTGCCGCTCTTTCGCTGGATCTCCCGGATCTCCTCCAGCATCTGCTCCCGGAGCTTGGCGTCCAGGTTGGTGATAGGCTCATCCATCACAATGATGTCCCCGTTGCCCACCAGGGCACGGGCGATGGCCACCCGCTGCTGCTGCCCGCCGGAAAGCTGGCTGGGCAGGTGGTTTTTATATTCGGTCATGTTCACCATGGCCAGGGCGTTTTCCACCCGCCCGGCAATTTCCCCTTTGGGGACCCGGCGCTTTTTCAGGGAGTAGCCCACGTTTTCCCCCACTGTCATATGGGGCCACACGGCGTAGTCCTGGAAAACGATGCCGATGTTCCGGCGCTCCACCGCCATGTTGATGCGGCGGCTGGCGCTGAAGATGCAGGTATCCCCCACATAAATCTCCCCGGTGTCGGGCTTATTGAGGCCCAGCAGGCAGCGAACCAGGGTGGTCTTGCCGCAGCCGGAGGGCCCCACCAGGCAAAGGATTTCGCCGCTTTCAATCTCCAGGCTGAAATCCTTTAGAATCTGGTTCTGGCCGTATTTAAAGGAAATATTCTTAAACGCAACCTTTGACAAATACTCTCCTCCTCACGTCATGAAATCCAAAAACCGCTCCCCCCGCCGGGGGGACAGAGATAAAGGGAGCGGGGGGCAGCAGACGCTGTCTCCCCCGCCCCTCTCGCTTTTTTATGTATGGCGCCTTTGTGAAAGCAAGGGCGATTACAGGCCCCAGATGCCGTTGAAGGCGGTGAGGTTCGCCTCGCTGTCGGCGGCCAGCTTCGCCATGTCGCACTCCAGGAAGGAGGGGATGGTGGTGAGGTCCACAGACTGGGTGACATCGGTACGGACAGAGACGAGGTTATTGGCAACCAGAATCTCCTGGCCCTCCTTGGAAAGGATGAAGTCATACAGGAGCTTGCCGTTCTCCTCGTTATTGCAGTCCTTCACCAGGCCGATGGGGCTGGCGATGGAGACGGTCTCTTCGGGATACAGGAAGGTGATGGGAGAGCCGTCCTTGATGAGGTTGGCGGAAACGTAGTCCAGGCAGACGCCCACCTTGTAGGCGCTGGCGGCCAGCTGGTTGTGGGTGGCGGTGGTGCCGCTCTCCAGCAGGCAGCCGTTGTCATGGAGCTTCTGCATGTAATCGGTGCCGTACTTGTCGCTGCACATCATGGCGTTCATCCAGTACTTGGTGGTACCGGCGGTGCCGGGATCGGACATAACCACCTGATCCTTCCACTTGGAATCCAGCAGGTCGCTCCAGGTCTTGGGGGCCTCCTCCGGGGTAACCAGAGCATTGTTGTAGGCAATGCCTACCCCAACCAGACGGCCGGCGGTGTAGTAGCCCTCAGGGTCCACATAGGCGCTGTCGATGGCGCCGCCATCCAGCTCAGGGGAGGTGTAGGGCTGCAGGATGTTGTTCTCCTTGAAGGAAACATAGTCGGCAGCGTCGCCCACCCAGATGACATCGGCGTCCACGTGACCGGCCTGGGCCTCGGTGGAGATTTTGGTGACCACCTTGCTGGTGCCGGCGAAGTAGTATTCCATCTTGATGTTGGGGTACTTCTTGGTGAAGCCTTCCTTGATGGCGATAAGCTGCTCTTCCTGCATGGAGGAGTAGAGC
>WSMP01000104.1 GCA_013316495.1 Angelakisella sp. | reverse complement strand
TGATAAGTCAAGAAATTCTATTGTTGAGGCAATTGACCAAAATGGTAATGGTGAAGGGACGGAATCAATCGCGCGGAGAGTTAGCGGCGCAAAAAATCTCTGTCTTAAGAGAGATTTTTTGCGTCCTTTTTTATTTCTCTTCTGCGCCTGGCAGCACCTCTTTGGACGGGCTGCATGTGTTGGGAAAGGAGTTCGCTGTGAAGAAGAGAGACTACGTTGTACTGTCCACGGTGGTCCGTGGACACTGTGCCACCCAGCGGGAGGTGGCAGCCCAGACCGGGTACTCCCTGGGCCTTGTCAGCGCCTCCCTCAAGTACCTGATGGAAGAGGGGTATTTGGCGGAGGATTACTTCCTTACCCCCAAAACCATCGAGATGTTCCGACGCAACAGCCCCCGGCAGGCGGTGATTCTGGCCGCCGGCCCCGGCAAACGGATGATGCCCATCAACAGCACCCCCAAGGCCCTTCTCACCATCGGCGGGGAATCTCTCATCGAACGGCTCATTAACCAATTGCACCGCACCGGCATCTATAACATCGCCGTGGTGGTGGGCTACCAGAAGGAGAAATTTGAATACCTCACCAGCCTTTACAGTGTGGAGCTTCTTGAAAACCCCCGATGGGCCGAGGGGGATAGCCTCCATTCCCTCCAGTGTGCCGCCCACCTGCTGGATAACTGCTACGTCATCAACGGGGACGTCTGGTGTGGCGAAAGCCTCTTCAGCCGCTCGGAGTACAGCTCCTGGTACGCGGTGCGCAGCTACTTTGACGAGAAAAGCATCCTCCGGGTAACCCGCGAAATGGAGCTGGTGGGCGCCCGGCAGGGGGGCGGCAACGCCATGTGCGGCATCGCCTACCTGTGCAGCGACGACGCGGCCATTGTGCGGGAAAACCTCACCAGGCTCTGCGCCGACCCGGCCTGCAAGAGAGCCTGCTGGGAAGCCGCCCTCATCGGCCATGGCAACCAGCTGGTGGGCTATGCCAACGTCATCTCCGGGATGCTGGTGATGCCGGTGAACACCTACGAGGACCTGCGCCTGCTGGACAGCGAATCCAAGCACCTGGAGAGCCGCCGCATGGCCCTCATCAGCCAGCTGTTCGGCGTTTCCGCCGGGGAGGTCACCGATATCCACCCCCTTTCCAGCGGCATGACCAACCACCTGATGCACTTCTCCTGCAAGGGGAAGGAATATCTAATGCGCTCCCCCGGAGAGGGCACCCAAAAGCTGGTGAGCCGCCAGAAGGAGAGCGCCGTCTACAAGGCCCTGGCCAGCACCGGCATGGATATTTCCGACAAGGTGATCTACCTGAACCCGGAAACCGGCTACAAGGTCACCGAGTTCTGGTCCGAGGCCCGGCCCTGCGACCCGGAGGACTTTGACGAGGTGGCCGCCTGTATGCGCCATCTGCGGCGGTTCCACCAGCAGCGGCTCCAGGTGGATTTCCGCTTTGACCTGCGGGCCCAGCTGGATTATTACGAGGAGCTGCGGCAGGAATCCATGCCCTTTGCCGATTACGACGTTACCCGCCGCCATATTGACGAGCTGCTCCACCGCATCGACGCCTGCCCCAAGGAGGAGTGCCTTTCCCATATTGATTCGGTGTATGATAATTTCCTCTTTGTCCATCAGCAGGACGGCAGCCAGGAGGTACGCCTCATCGACTGGGAGTACGCCGGGGTCAGCGACCCCCATGTGGACATTGCCATGTTCTGTATCTACGCCTACTACGATAAGGAGCAGATCGACCGCACCATTGATTTCTATTTTGAAGGCAGCTGCCCCGACCTGGTCCGCCAAAAAATCTATTGCTACATCGCTGTGGCGGGGCTGCTGTGGACCAACTGGTGCGAATACAAGGGCCGCATGGGCGTAAAGTACGGCGCCTACGAGATGCGCCAGTACCAGTACGCCAAGGAGTTTTATGACCATGTCATCACCCTGTGGCCGGAGGCGGCTCCGGCCCCCTCTGGGGAGGTCCTGATTTGAGAGGGCCTGGGGGGCGGCGGAGAAATTTTGAGAAAGGATGGGCGATGGAATGAAAAAAGCACCTTCCTCTAAAACAAGCATACGCAAGCTGCTGCCCCAGCTGGACCCCACCGATATGCTGATACCCCTCTTTGTGGTGGTGGCGCTCTGTGTCATCTTTATCTTCAGCCCGGAGGAGAGCACCCGCGTCGTGGACGCCATCCGGGGCTTTTTGGGCAACCAGCTCAGCGCCTTCTATATCCTCATCGGGGTGGGCTTTCTGGTGGTCTCCCTCTATATCGCCTTTTCCAAATACGGGGATATCCGCCTGGGCGGCGCGGAGGAAAAGCCCGCCTACAGCAACTTCCAGTGGGGGGCTATGATTTTCACCGGTACCATGGCGGCGGACATCCTCTACTATTCCTTCTGCGAATGGGCGCTTTACGCCCAGGAAAGCCGCATTCTGGAGCTGGGCTCGGTGCAGGACTGGGCCAGCACCTATCCCCTCTTCCACTGGGGACCGGTGCCCTGGAGCTTTTATATGGTGCTTAGCGCCTGCTTTGGCTTTATGATTCACGTTCGCAAGCGCACCAAGCAGAAGTTCAGCGAGGGCTGCCGCGCCCTGCTGGGGGACAAGGTGGATGGCCCCATCGGCCACCTCATCGACCTTATCGCCATCTTTGCCCTGCTGGCGGGGACGGCCACCACCTTCTCGTTGGCCACCCCTCTCCTTAGCTCGGTGCTGGGGGATATTTTCGGCCTTCCTTCCTCGGCATTTCTCACCATCGCCCTGCTGGTGCTGGTGGCGCTGGTCTACACCGCCGATGTCATCATCGGCTACCACGCCATTATGAAAATGTCGGTCATCTGCGCCTGGCTCTTCTTCGCCCTGCTGGGATACTTCTTCCTGGGGGGCGGCCAGACCCAATATATCCTGGAAACCGGCATCACCGCCGTGGGCAATTTGGTGCAGAACTTCATCGGCATGGTTACCTGGGCGGATCCTCTGCGCACCAGCGGCGACGGCTCCACCGGCTTTGTCCAGAACTGGACCGTCTTCTACTGGGCCTACTGGATGGCCTGGTGTGTAGCCACCCCCTTCTTTGTGGGGGTCATCAGCAAGGGCCGCACCATCCGAAACACCATCGTCGGCGGCTACATCGCCGGACTTTCCAGCACCTTCCTCTCCTTCATCGTCTTTGGCAACTACGGCCTGGGGCTGGAGATGCGGGGGCGGCTGGACCTTTCCGGGGCTATTGCCGCCGGGGCGGATATCCCCAGTGTCATTATCTCCATCTTCCGCACCCTGCCCCTGCCGGCGGTGGCTTTGGGGCTGCTGTTTATCACCATGGTGCTGTTTTACGCCACCACCTTCGATTCCCTTACCATGGTGGTGGCCGCCTACTCCTACCGCCGCCTGGCGGAGGTGGAGGAGCCCCACCATGCGGTGCGGATCTTCTGGGCCTTCATCTTCATCATCTTTCCCATCGGCCTCATCAATGCCCAAAGCTCCCTCAGCAGCCTTCAGTCGGTCTCCATTGTGGCGGCCTTCCCCATCGGCATTGTTATTGTGCTGTTGGTAGCCAGCTTCCTGAAGGATGCCGGACAGTACCTGCGGGGAGCAAAAGACCCGCCCCCCGGCGGCCGGAAAGATTAGCCCTCTCCCCTTCCCTTTGGACTTCAGGACCATCCCTTTGGTCCTTGCAAGTAAGTTCTGGCCGGCAGGGTCGCACAGCCCCGCCGCCCAGGGCGAAGAAGTGTTTTCGCGTTGTACCCAAACGTAATGAGGAGGAAAATTTATGACAAAGACCCGCGCAAGCAACAAATGGATGACCCTAATTCTGGTCGCCTTCGCCGGCGGCATCATCACCAAGCTCCCCTATCTTCGGGAAACCTACATGGCCCCCCTGATGGAGGCCACCGGCGCCAACGCCACCCAGCTGGGCCTTATCATGTCCGCTTACGGCATTGTAAACTTCATTTGCTACTTCCCCGGCGGCATTCTGGCCGATAAGTTCAGCTGCAAATCCCTTATCGTCTTCTCCTGCATCGGCACCGCTCTGGCCGGCTTCTGGTTCTGGACCATGCCCAGCTTCATCTGGCTGGTTGTGATTCACGCCATCTTCGCCATCACCACCGTTTTCACCTTCTGGGCCGCCATGGTCAAGAGCATCAACCGGCTGGGCGAAGCGGAGGAGCAGGGCCGTCTCTTCGGCCTGCTGGAAGGCGGACGGGGCCTCATCGGCACCATCGCCGCCTTCGGCTCCGTGGCCGTCTTCTCCTGGGCCACCAATAGCATCGGCGGCATGCAGAACGCCATTATGTACTACTCCGTTCTGATGCTGGCAGCCGGTATCCTCTGCTTCATCTTCATGGAGAACGACAAGCCTGTTGCCAAGACCGCGGAGCAGAAGGCCGCCGAGGGCAACCCCCTGAATATGAAGGACTTTATGGAAGTGGCAAAAATGCCCCGCGTCTGGCTGTGCGGCCTGCTGGGCATCTGCAACTACTCCGCCCTCATCTTCCACGGCTATGTCACCGCTTACCTCTCCGCCGCCTTCGAGATTCCCGACTCCACCGTCGCCACCCTCTCGGTTGTCCGTACCTACATGATGATGATGCTGGGCGCCTTCGCCGCCGGCTTCATCGCGGATAAGCTGGGCAGCCGCATCAAGTTCATCCAGTTCGGCTTCATCGGCATGACCGTCTTTGCCCTGGCCTATGTGGTCATCCCCGCCGGCAAGTCCTCCATCCCCCTGATTGTGGCTACCTTCGTGGTGTACGGCCTCTGCCTCTACGCCATCAAGGCCCTGTACTTTGCCACCATCGACGAGGTCATGGTCCCCAAGCGTCTGGCGGGCACCGCCTCCGGCGTTATCTCCCTGTGCACCTACGCCCCGGAAATCTTCCTGTACACCCTCTCCGGCAGCATGGTGGATAAGTACGTCGGCACCGCCACCCCCCTCAAGGGCTATATGAACTGCTTCATCGCCATGTCCGTCCTTGGTGAGCTGGACATCGTTTTCGATGCCATCCACACCCTCCGCCAGGGCCTTTTCAAAGGCCAGCATGGTGTTTTCCGGGTAGCGGCTGCAAAAGCCCCGGTGGGCATAATTTTTAATCATAATAAAAG
>WSMP01000103.1 GCA_013316495.1 Angelakisella sp. | reverse complement strand
GGGGGGAGGGGGACTTTGGGGCCATCGACCACGCGGTGGAGCTGGTGAAGGAGGGGCACCTGCTGGGGATCTTTCCGGAGGGGACCCGCAACCGCACCGGCGGCCCCATGAAGCCCAAATCCGGCGCCGCTTTCATCGCCCGCCAAACCGGGGCGGACGTTCTCCCCTGCGCCCTCCTGTTTGGGGAGCGGCGGGGGCTGCGCTCCTCTATCACGGTGAAAATCGGCCCCCTCATCCCCTACCGGGAGCTGGGCTTTGAGGAGGGGGAGCGGGTCTCCCTCCGCCGGGCCAGCAAGCTCATTATGGGCCGCATCAACACCCTGCTGGGATGGGAGGCGGAGCCTTGAGGATTGAGACTGCAAAAACCGCCGGCTTTTGCTTTGGGGTGCGCCGGGCGGTGGAGATGGTGCAGGAGGAAGCCGCAAAGGCCGCGGGCCGTTACCCGGTCTGCACCCTGGGGCCCATCATCCACAACGACACCGTCATCCGCCAGCTTCGGGATGCGGGGGTTACGGTGATTGAATCCCCGGAGGAAGCCCCTGGGGACGGGGTGGTGGTCATCCGGGCCCACGGGGTCTCTCTGGCGGTGAGCCGCCAGCTGGAGGAGGCGGGGGTCCGGTACGCGGACGCCACCTGTCCCTTTGTCGCCAAGGTCCACCGCATTGTAGCCGCGCAGCCGCCGGAGACGGTGGTGCTGGTGGCCGGAGACCCCGGCCATCCGGAGGTTCAGGGCATCACCGGCCACTGCCGGGGCCCCTTTCTGGTGGTCCAAACTGGAAAAGAACTGGAAAACGCCGTTCTTTCTTTGGAAAATTTCCACAAACTCCCCTTCGTTTTGGTGGCTCAGACCACTTTTAACAGACAAGAATGGGAGAAAACCGCTTTTTCTGCAAAAAAGGTGTGTACAAATCTCAAGATATTTGATACAATATGTAAAGCTACTGTAGTACGGCAAGAAGAGGCTGCCAGGCTCTCCGCCCAGGCGGACGCCATGGTGGTTATTGGAGGAACCCACAGCTCCAATACCCGGAAGCTGTACAGCATCTGCTCCGCCAACTGTCCCACCGTGCTGGTGCAGGAGGCAGAGGAGCTTCCCCAACACCAGGGGCTTTTTTCCCAGGCGTCTTTTATTGGAATTACTGCCGGCGCTTCGACACCGGTTTGTATAATTAAGGAGGTTCAAGAAACCATGAGCAGAATGGATAACATCAGCAACGACATGACTTTTGAGGAGATGCTGGAGCAATCCTTCAAAAGTACATATAATGGGGAGAAGGTAACGGGTATCGTTACCGGCATCAAGCCGAACGAGATCTTTGTGGACATCGGCACCAAGCACGCCGGCTTTGTCCCTATGAGCGAGCTTACCGACGACCCCTCCGCCAAGCCGGAGGACATCGTAAAGGTGGGGGACGAGATTGAGCTGCTGGTGGTGCGGGTCAACGACGTGGAGGGCACCGTGATGTGCTCCAAAAAGCGTTTGGACCAGGCCGCCGGCTTCGAGAAGGTGATGAACGCCGGGGAGACCGGGGAGGTCCTCACCGGAATCGTCACCGAGGTCATCAAGGGCGGCATCCTGGTGCTGACCAACGGCGTCAAGGTCTTCATCCCCGCCTCCCAGTCCGGTGTTCCCCGTGACGGGGATCTGTCCACCCTCCTGCGCAAGGAAGTGAACTTTAAGATTCTGGAGACCAACCGCCAGCGCCGCCGCGCCCTGGGCTCCATCAGCGCCGTCCTCCGGGCCCAGCGGGAAGAGCTGGCCAAGAAGTTCTGGGAGGAAGTGGAGGTTGGCAAGGTCTACACCGGCGTTGTCAAGTCCATCACCAACTTCAGCGTCTTTGTGGACCTGGGTGGCGTGGATGGCCGCGTGGGCATGACTGACCTCACCTGGCTGCGTGTCAAGCATCCCTCCGAGGTGGTGAAGGTGGGGGATACCGTCACCGTAACCGTCAAGGATGTGGATATGGAGAACAAAAAGGTCTCCCTCATCTACAAGAAGTCCGAGGATAACCCCTGGGAGGTCATCAAGACCCAGCACCAGGTGGGGGATGTGGTCACTGTGCAGATTATGTCCATCACCGCCTTTGGCGCCTTCGCCCAGATCATCCCCGGCATCGACGGCCTGATCCACATCTCCCAGATTGCCAGGGAGCGGGTGGAAAAGGTTGCCGACAAGCTCTCGGTGGGCGATGTGGTGGAGGCCAAGATCACCGAGCTGGACTACGAGAAAAAGCGCGCCAGCCTCTCCATCAAGGCTCTGCTGGCCGACCGGGAAGCCGCCGAGGAGGACGCCAACGTGGCGGAAGCCTTCCAGGCGGAAGAGGCCCCCGTCGAGGAGTAAGACACGGTCCCCTTTCACGCAAAACAGAAGGAGCATCGCAGATTTGCGGTGCTCCTTTTTAATTGAAAACAGCAGCGTTCTTCCCTGGCTGAAAAAAACCGCCGGGAGGTCCACTCCCCCCCGGCCGAAGAAATTTTTTATTTTTTGCAACCTTTTTCCCCTCTGCTCCGTATTGTAGGTGAAGGGACCTTCAAAGAGAAAAGAGGCGTTTTTGTGAAACCATCGACAGAAGCTGTTTTCCAGACCTATGCGGACCGGCTGTTCGCCATCGCCTTCACCGTGTGCCAAAACCGGGAGGACGCCGAGGACGCCATGCAGGATACCCTCATCCGGTACTGCGGCATCAAAAAGGATTTTGCCAGCGAGGAACACATCAAGGCCTGGCTCATCCGTGTGGTCATCAACCGGGCCAAGGATATCCGCAGTTCCTTTTGGCGGAGAAATCAAACCGCCTGGGTGGAGGAGCTGACCGCCCTCCCCTTTGAGGAGCCGGCGGACAGCCAGCTGTTTGAGGCGGTTATGGGGCTGGATGAAAAGTACCGCATTGTGGTCCATATGTTTTACTACGAGGACTACGACATCCGGGAAATCGCCCAGATTCTGCGGTGTCCCAGCGGCACGGTAAAAAGCCGTCTAAGCCGGGCAAGAGCGCTTCTGAAAGACAGACTGAAGGAGGACTGGAACAATGACTGACAAAGAGCGGTACAAGCGGACCTTTTCCCTGCTCCGGGCCTCCCAGGAGGATTTTATGGAGGTCAAAGCAATGAATGACAATGTAAGGATTCTGCCGGTTCGTAAGCTGGCGGCCCTCTGTGCCGCCGTGGTCCTGGTGGTGGCGATGGCAACCGTCGCCTACGCCGCCGATGTGGGGGGCATCCGTCGCGCCGTCCAAATCTGGATCCACGGGGACCAAACCAATGCCGTGCTGGATATCCGGGGGAACAGCTACAACCTCTCCTACGAGGACGAGGACGGCAACCCCCGCAGCATTGGCGGCGGCGGTGTGGCCATTGGGATGTTTGGCCAGGAGCGGCCCCTCACCGAAGAGGAGATTCTGGAGGAGCTGGAGCATCCCCAGGTGGAGTACCTGGAGGATGGCACCGTCTGGGTCTACTACCACGACCAAAAGCTGGAAATTACCGACAAATTCCAGGATGGGGTCTGCTACGTCCAGCTGAAGGACGGCGACAAGGTCCTTTACCTGACGGTGGAGGAGCAGGGGGGCTACATCATCAGCCCCCACGGGTATGAAAAGCCCACACCGTAAAGGGATAAACGCACCCCCGCCAGGGAGCAACCGCTTCCCGGTGGGGGATGCTTCTATAGAGAGCCGTTTTTCTTTCCATCTCTTTTTCCCGCAAAATGAAAAAGAGGCCGGGCAGCGCCTGCCTCGGACCAAGTTTGGCTTTCCCGCCTGCCGGGCCGGTATTCCGTCCACCCGGCAGGTAGAGAAATATATGGGAATTTTTTCATTCCTCCTTAATGGCTTGCTCCCAGGAGCTCACCGCTCCATCCCCCTTAAATGGCTGGAGCGGGGGGATGGAAGGCGGCTTTCTAGGCTTAGCTTTCGGCGTCGGGCTTAAACTCCTCCAGGGTGACATCCAGAGTGAGGGTCCTGCCGTCCCGAATCACCTGGAGCTGGACCGTATCCCCCACGGCGTAGTTATTTAGCTGGCTCTTCACCTCCGCGTGGGTGGAGACCGCCACGTCCCCCAAGGCAATGATGCAGTCCCCCACCTGGACGCCCGCCTTTTCAGAGGCGCCCCCTTCGGTGACGCTCTGGACATAGACCCCCAGGCGGCTGACCCGGTACTGGAAGGCGTCCTGGGCGTTCTGCACATTCAGAAGGGTGATTCCCAGGGCCGGGCGGCCCCGGACATAACCGTAATCCAGCAGCTCCTGCACCGAGTTTTTCACGGTGTTCACCGGGATGGCAAAGCCCAGGCCCTCGATGCTGGCGCCGGAGGAGGAGGCCCCGTTGGAGGACTTGGCGTTGACGATGCCAATAAGCTCCCCCTTTTCGTTAAAGAGGCCGCCGCCGGAGTTGCCGGGGTTGATGGCCGCGTTGGTCTGGAGGAGGGTCATATTCTCCCCGTTGACGTTCACCTCCCGGCTAAGGGCGCTGACGATGCCGTCGGTGACGGTGCCCCCCAGCTGCCCCAGCGGGTTGCCGATGGCCATGGCGTATTCCCCCACCGAAAGGGCATCGGAATCCCCCAGGATAGCCGGGGTGAGGCCGTCGGCCTCAATCCGCAGGACGGCGATATCGGTTTTGGAATCGGTCCCCAGAAGGGTTGCCTCGTAGCTTTCGCCGTCCTTGGTGCGCACGGTGATGGTACTTGCCCCGTCCACCACATGGTCATTGGTGACCACGATGCCGTCCTCCGAGAAGATGACCCCGCTGCCCGCCCCGCTTTGGATATACTGTCCCAGGAAGTTGCTGCGGGAAACGGTTTCGGTGCTGATTTCCACCACCGAGGGGGAGGCCAGCGCCGCGATTTCGCTCACCGAGAGGACCCCGCCGGTGTACCCGGCCTGGACGCCGTCCGCAGGGGACTGCTCGCCGTTTTCGTTCTCCTTTTCGGTGCTGCCCACCGCCTGGTAGAAGACGGTTCCCTCCTGGCGGGAGAGGTAGCTCATCCCCCAGCTCCCGGCGGCTCCCCCCACCACCGAGACCACCAGGCAGGCAGCGATGAGTCCGGCCCCCACTCCCTTGCCGGAGCGGTGCTTCTTTTCCTTTACAGGGGGCTGGGGCTGGTAG
>WSMP01000102.1 GCA_013316495.1 Angelakisella sp. | reverse complement strand
CTATGAAAAAGGTCCCTCCCTTGTGCGGGGATATGACGGAGCATTCAACCTCCGGTGGGGCGGGGAATATACTGAAAAGAGAAACGGGGTGGGAAAATGAGGATTCGCAAGGAGCAAAAAAGCAAAAAAAGGCGGCTGCGCCTCAAATGCCTGCTGCTGGCGGCCGTCTTGATTGCCGCGCTGCTGGGGACCGACGCCCAGCTTCGTCCCGCTATTGCGGCAGCGGCGGGAAGCCAGGCCAATCTCTACGCCACCCAAGCCATCCAGGAGGCGGTCTTCCAGGAGATGGAGGGGCTGGAGCTGGAGTATGGGGACCTGGTGCGCCTCACCTACAGCGACCAAGGGAGCGTCACCTCCCTCCAAACCGATATCCAGTCCCCGCCCCGCGGTGATTTTGGGGTTCTTCTGACGCAGGGAACCGGCGGCGGCGTTGCGGGGGTTCTTGAAGGGCTGTTCCCCCGCCAGCTCCTGGGCCTCCACCACCTTCTGGAAGCTCTTCACCGGCATGTACACCTCTCCCCGCACCTCCAAAAGGGGCAGGGGCTCCGGCAGCTTCAGCGGCACCGACCGGATGGTGCGGATGTTCTCGCTCACATCCTCCCCGGTAAAGCCGTTGCCCCGTGTGGAGCCAATAGCCAGCACCCCGTCCCGGTACTCCAGGGAGACCGAAAGGCCGTCGATTTTCGGCTCCACCACATAGGAGGGGTTGGGTATCGTTTCCCGCACCCGGCGGTCAAAGTCCCGCAGCTCCTCGAAGGAGAAGATATCCTGCAAGGAACCCATCTGCACCTTGTGCTCCACCGTGGCGAAGGTATTGGAGGCGGTGCCCCCCACCCGCACGGTGGGGGAGGTTGGGGAGTAGTACTGGGGATTCTGCTCCTCCAGGTCCAGCAGCTGGTGGAAGAGCTTGTCGTATTCAAAGTCGCTGATTTCCGGGTCATCCTGGTTGTAATACCGGTCGGCGTGGTACTCCACCTGGGCACGGAGCGATTCGATTTGCTCCAGGACGGGGTCCTTTTGGATATCTGCCATTTTCCTCACCTCATTTTAACTGGGGCCGCTTAAAAACGAAAGGGCCGTGTTTTCTGCAAAAAACCGGGCCTGCCTTGCCGGCAATGCCCGAATACGGCAAGGGTTTTTCCACTTTTCCCCTTGCAGCCGCCTGTTTTTGGGGAAAATCCGGCCTTTCTTTATTTCCAAACAAAGCCTAGATTATTTTACCATAATTTGCGTAGTAATACAATCTGGGTTTGGAAAAATTCCGTAGGCTTTGCCTCCCTGCTAATCCTCCCCCGCTCCGTAGTCCTGAATCATCCCCACCAGGGGGTCGGTGCCGTCGGAGACCCAGGTGTAGGCCCCCGGCACCAGCCCTACAATCACCGTTTCCGCCAAACAGATATCGGTATCCACCTGGTTTGCGATGGCGTATCCAGGCAGCACCACCTGGAGATGCTGGGGCGGCTCATCTGCCTTTGCGGAGGGACGCCGGATTTTGCCGGGGGGCGCCGCCAGTGGTGGAACGGCTCCTTTGTCAGCTACCGGAAGGACCTTTGCGGGGCCCTGCTGCTAAGCCTCTCCGACGAGGTGGCGGCGGTGGAAGCCTACAAGAAGGCGGCCTGCCGCATCCAGGACCCCAAGATTCAGGCGGTGCTCCAGCGCATCGCCATGGACGAGGCTCTCCATGTCCAGCTGCTCCGGGAGGAAATCACCGGCTGCGGTTGTCCTCAGCGGAGCGCATCCGCCGGCGCGTCCTGCCCGCCCTCTGCAAGGGCTTGACCCTTCTGTTTGGAGTTGCTTCTTCACCATGGCCATGAAAAACAGCGCCCCAGCCGCTCTCTTTTGCCAGAAAGCAGCCGGGGCGCTTGGTCTTTTAAAGCATCCCTCTATTCCACCACAATCCCATCCCCCAGGGCGAAGGAATAGAGAATTTTTTCCCGGATGGGCACTGCCAAATACTCCTCCAAAATGGCCCGGTACAGCTCCAGCTGGTCCCGATAGCGCTCCGCCAGCTCCTCCATGCTCCTTACCCGGTCGGTTTTGTAGTCCAGGATGGTCCCCTGCCCCTCCTCCAGGATGACGCAGTCGGCAATGCCCTGGACCACCGTGGAGCCCTGAAGGCCCAGGCCGGGGACGGCGGCCTCCAGTTCCTCCCTGGAAAATTCCTTCAGGAAGCGAATCTCCCGGTAGACCCGCTGGGCCGCCAGAACCCGCTTGCCGATGGAGCTGGCGAAGAAATCCACAATCATCCGCCGGTCCATCTGCTCCGCCTCCTCCGGGGTGATGAACCCCCGCTCCCGCAGGCGGCAAATCTCTTGCTCCGGGTCCCGGACCGCCTGGTTCAATTGGGCGAACTGCATGAATTTATGGGCAGCAATTCCCCGTTCCGCCGGGGTCATGGACTGGCGGGTGAGGACCTTGGGGCGGCGGGAAAAGAAATACTGCTCCTCCCCGCCCCGCTCCCGCGCCAGCTCCGAAACCGCCAGCTTGGAAGGGGTCACCACATCCCCCTGGCAGGGATAGACAAAGGCCATGGCGGTGCGCATCCGGGCCAGGGCCTCCCCATCCACCAGGGGCTCCGGCAGGCTTGTTTCCTCCTCCTGTTCCCCTCCCTTCGCCTGGGCGGCGGTGACAACCTGCTGCACCTCCAAAAGGCCCTGGCAGCAGTCCAAGGGCCGGGGAGGAGGCAGATTTTCCAGCAGCTTTTGGGGGAAGCCGGGGTGGTGGACCAGCACCCCGGCCAGCCAGTCGTAGGGGGACTGGCCGGAGCCCATAGCCCAGGGGGAAAGGCGGCCCTGGAAGGGCCGCTTGGCGGCGGCCTGGAGCTTTGCGAGGCCCCCGTCGGCGGCCACCAGATACAGCCGTTCGCGGGCGCGGGTCATGGCTACATAGAGGAGCCGCAGCTCCTCCGAGAGGGTGGCCCGGCGGTTTTGCTCCCGCATAGCGGTGCGGGCGATGGTGTCGTGCTGGCGCATCTTCCGGTTGTCCCGAAGGACGCAGGCCGCCCCCAGCTCCGGGTTCAGCAGCACCTCGTCCCCCAGGTCCATCAGGTTAAAGCGTGCCGCCAAATCCGCCAAAAACACCACCGGAAATTCCAGGCCCTTGGAGCGGTGGATGCTCATAATGGACACCGCGTCCCCGGCGGCGGAGGCGGCCGGTTGCAGGTCGCAGCCGTATTCCCGCAGGGAATCCAGGTAGTCCACAAAGTCCCCCAGATCCCCTCCCCGCTTTTGGCTATCCGCCGCGTAGTCCAAAAGGAGGCGGAGGTTTGCCACCCGCTCCTCCCCCTGGGGCATCACCCGCACCTTGTCGGGAAGGCCGGTGCAGGCATAAAGCTCCTCCAGCAGCTCCTGGGGGGAAAGGACGGTGGTAAGGTCCCGCAGCCGGTGGTAGTCCCGCCAAAAGCGCTCGAAGCCGCCGGGGCCGCCCTCCTGGCATTGAGTCAGAGCGCTGTAAAGGCTTTCGTTTTTGTGCCCCGCCTTCAGCCTTGCCAGCTGCTCCGAGGTGTGGCGGTAAAGAGGGGAAAGGAGCACCTGGGCCAGCTCCAGGTCCAGAAGGGGGTTCTCCATCACCTTCAGGAAGGCTGTCACCGGGGCCACCTCCGGGGAATCCAAAAAGCTCCCCTGTCGCTCCGCCCAAAAGCGAATCTTCCGCCCCTCCAGCGCCCGGCTGTACCGCTCCGCCTTGTTCCGGGGAGAGCGCAGCAGGATACAGATATCCCCCAGCCTCATGGGCCGCCGGACCCCGTCCTCCTCCACCGTGGCTCCTCCCGCCAGCAGGGATTCAATCTCGCCGGCGATGTACTCCGCCTCCCCCGTCTCCCTTTCCTCCGGCGTCTGGTCCAACAGGGCCAGCACCACCGGCCGGGGGCGGCTGTAATCGTACTTTGCCTGGGAAATGAGCCTATCCTCTTCCCCGTACAGCATCTCCCCAATGGCCGGACACATGGCGGCGGCGAAGAAATCGTTAATGAGGCCGGTGGTTTCCCGCCGGGTGCGGAAGTTGGCGCTAAGGGCGATTTTAGCCGGGAAATTTTTGCCGTCATAGGGGACAAAGGCGGTCTTCTTTCCCAGGAAGATCTCCGGCCTGGCCTGGCGGAACCGGTAGATGCTCTGCTTAACATCCCCCACCATAAAGAGGTTCTTCCCCTGGCGGGATACCGCCTGGAAAATCATCTCCTGGGCGGCGTTGGTGTCCTGGTACTCGTCCACCAGCACCTCGTAGTACCGCCGGGCCGTCTCCTTGGCCACCGGGCTGGGGCGCCGCTGTCCCGTTTCATCCTTCTGGTAAAGGAGGGCCAGGGCGTAGTGCTCCAGGTCCCCAAAGTCCAGCATCCCCCGTTCCAGCTTCACCTCCTCCAGCTTGCGGCCAAAGCGGCCCACCAGCTGGAACAGCTTTTCAATCATGGGGCGCTGGTATTCCATATCCCGGCGATAGCCGCTGCTATCCATAAAGAAACAGCCCTTTTGCAGCTTTTCCTTCACAATCTCCTTTACCTCGTCCCGGAGGCCCTTCACCAGCTCCTTCTTCCCCTGGTCCGGATACTTCTTGTTGGAAAGAGCCCCCAGCTTGCCGAAGACAAAGCCGGAAAAGGACTGGCAGCAGGCGTCCCAGTCCCCGGCGGCCAGAAGGCGCCGGCAGTCCTCCAGCCTCTCCCGGTCCCCCAAAAAGGCGGTGAGATACGCCTTTTCCATCTCGCTGTCCCCCGCCATCTCCTCCAGGGCCTTGCCGTTCAGCTCCAGGCAGTAATCCACCCCGTCTTTTGCGTACCCCAGCAAAATAGCGGCCCACTGGGTCTCCCCCAAGGGCTTTTCGCTGTCGTATTCCCGCAGCACCTTTTCCATCCACTCCTCGTAGAAGGGGTGGTTGCGGACAAAGTCATAGAGCTTCAGGATGTTTTGCTCCAGCCCCCGGTCGCTGCGGGCGGTGGAAAGGAGTTCCACCAAATCGAAGAACTGCTCCTCCCCGCTTTGGTATTCCTCTTCGATAAGCTCCTGGATAACCCGCATCCGCAGCACTTCCAGCTCCCGCTCTTCCCCGATGCGGAACTCCGCCGGCAGCCGCAGGTATTGAAAGTACCCCCGGATGAGGGTGGAGCAGAAGGAATGGATGGTGCTGATTTGGGCCGATTCCAGCAGCAGCTGCTGCCGGGCCAGGCGGGTGT